>CABXXS010000014.1 GCA_902516225.1 Puniceicoccaceae bacterium
TGGAATAGTAGCTACCATCACGATGCAAAAAAATGTAAAGTAACCAAAACGATCAGCCAAAAATCCACTCACTGCAGTAGTCGGCCAGAGCACAAGGTTCATGATCGCCGTGCAGAAAGCATAATGCGTCATATGATACTTCCCAGGACTGATCTGTTGCATCATGTAGAGCATGTTCGCGATAAATCCAAAACTATAGAAAAACTTCTCGATCGTGACCAATGACCCCACGGTCCAGAGTGTCACGGGCTCCCCACCCTGAGCCGCAAGTGCGAGATAGACATAAGTCAAATTCGGCAGGTTGAGACAAATCGCCATAGTAAAAAGTGTCTTCTTCAGCCCGTAATTAGAGATAAACATTCCTCCTAGGATACCACCCGCCAGACTCACCACCGTACTCACTGTGCCATCGATAATACTCTTCTGAGCAAGAGATAATCCAATGCCACCCACCTCCGAGTCGGCTTGCAGAAACAAATGCCCCACTCCTAATAACAAACCCTCTCCACTTCGAAACAGAAAGACAAACGCTAGCATGCCCCAGATTTGTGGCTTCCGAAAGAAATCAATCCACGCATCAACGAAAGTGACTCGCGCTTCTTTAATACTCTTAGGGTGATCCGCCACTGAGCCCCTGGGTAAGAAAAAGATATGGTAGCCAGCCAAAGCCGACATCACGGCTGCCGCCACGCACCAAGCGATCGTCCAGGAAGACGTTTCTCCCTCCCCGAAGTAACTCGCGACATAGACGATGAAGGCCATCGAAAAAATACGCCCAACATTCCAGAATACCCCTTGTATACCTACATACTTGGCCTGCTCTTTCTTATTTAAGCTCGTGATGTAAATACCATCCATACAGATATCCTGCGTCGCCGAAGCGAATGCCATCATCCACAACACAGCTATCGAAATCAGAAAGTAACTCGACATCGGCAAACAAAACCCGACCAATACTAGAAGACCCACCATCGAAAATTCCATCAACAAGACAATCCACTTCTTTGTCTTAAACATATCGAGAAAAGCGGCCCAAATGGGCTTCAGCGACCACATCAGGGTGATGTTCCCCACCCAGAAAGTGATCTCGGTGTCTGAATGCCCAAGGTCTTTAAACATCGTCGCCGCGACCCAGGTGATCATGACATAAGGAATACCCTCGGCGAAGTATCCTGAAGGCACCCAAGACCAAGGATTGCGGGTGGTGCTTGTGTTTTGACTCATAGGGTAAATGATAAGATTTATAAAGGTAGCCCGATCGAGCCTAGGAGCGAGCAAAGATATTAATAAAGATAAAATTGGCTGATGGACCGTCACTACATAGTTTCTGATCAATGAAAGGACTTTTTCTCACTGGTTTATTGGCCATCAGCACTCTGTGTCTGCATGCCGTAGAAATCTCCAATAGCGAGGGTATCATTATCGAGGTTGAGATTCTCGTAATTGATAATGCCCGTATCCAAATTCAAACGGCGAATGGGCAAGTAACTTGGCTAGATCGTGCAAGGCTATCCGAGGAGAGCCAAAAAATGATCAAGAATAAAGAAACGAGGGAGCAAAACGCACATATAGCTCTCAATGCACTACTTGACATCAATTTGTTCATCGATTCGAACCTATGGGACGACCCCAGCGCAGCAGTAGCCGAACGCTTAAGATGGCCGCATGAATCGAAAACAGACTCACAAAGCAGCTTCCGTTATTATCCGCACGCGAACTATCGTATACTGCAAGCCCGACCCTACTCAGCTGTACTCTACGGTGAAGACGGAAAGGTGCAGCACGTCAGTATCGTCTTTGCTAACAAGGGAGACTTCAAATTCAGTGACTCGCCAGACGCGGGCGAAATCGGTGATATGGAGCGAGCGATTGAACAGGACTTTGAACAAATCCGTAATCTCCTTAGCGAGCAACTCGGCGAGCCAGATCGCCAACAGTTCGGTGTAGGCCGTGGGATTAAACAACTCATTGATCGCTGGGACTGTGAATCACATGCCTTTCTACTCGCCTCGAAGGACGGAGAGTATACCAGCCTGAAGATCATGCACCCCTCTGCTGCCGATAATAAAGGTCGCGGTAAAAAAATCTCCGACGCCGAATTGCGTAGATTGACTACAGAGAACATCATAACCAAAGCTAACGGTGATGTACTGATCGGTAATATCCCGATGGTCGATCAGGGACCTAAGGGATACTGCGTCCCAGCTACCTTTGAGCGCTACCTACGCTACATGCAAATCCCCGCCGACATGTACATCCTTGCAATGGCGGGACAGACGCAGGTCGGCGGTGGCACTTCGCTGGCGAGCATTATCGATGCAGTCGATGGCTATGTGGGCTCGCATAACCGCTCAATGAAAGAAGTCAGCAGCGAGATTAAAATACGCACGATAAAAAAATACATCGATGAGGGTCTTCCGATTATTTGGACGATGTTCTCCTCGCATGATTACAACAGCTTTGTCAATAAGCGCACAATTAAACGGCGTAGTGTCAACGATTGGGAGGCATGGAAAGACCGAAGCAAGACCGAGGCACGCAGTATCAATCTGCGCAAAGACTTTATGTCAGCACACGCGTGCATGATTATCGGCTATAACAAAGCGACCGACGAAATCGCGGTGAGTGACTCGTGGGGTCCAAGCTACGCGGAGCGATGGGTGCCCGTCGAGCAGATGGAACAAGTCTCGCAAGGTTCGATCTACTTGATTGATTTCTAAGCTTAGCTTCCTTGCTGTGTCTGAAACATACTGCTATCAAAACCAGATCGAAGCAAAGGCATTCGACAAGCGCACACGACCCGTTTAACTAACTTCTTTCCTCGGCTTGCGCGCCCTCGGGACGTCGCGCGCATCAAAATGGAGGATATATTTTTGTTCGAAGTATGGATCGCTGAAAGTCTCACCCAAATAAATCGTCTTTCGCGGGCGAATACCAAGTAATTCTAGTTCATCTTCAAGCTCTCCTCCCTTCCAATAAAGTACACCGTTGGGAATCGAATTGCGTGAGCCACGGCGGAGGTTTTCTCTAATCCAGCTAAAAAACTCAGGAAGGTTTTTTACGGCACGACCAGTAACAAAGTCGAACTGCTTTTTGACTTCCTCAGCCCGATGTTGACCAACTTCCACATTCTTTAGACCGAGCTGATCCGCTAAATCTTTGACCACTGTGACTTTTTTTCCGATCGAATCAATTAGAGTGAAATGAGCCTGCGGATAGCAAATAGCCATGATAATTCCTGGAAAACCTCCACCTGTACCTACGTCTAAGACTCGAGTGCCCTGCATGAGTTTAAGATGATTAGTTATCGCTAGGCAGTGTGAGAGATGATACTCTTCTAAGCGGTCAATATCTTTTCGGGATATTAAGTTAATCTTAGAATTCCAATCACGAAGTAGAACAGCCCAAGTTTCTAGCGCCGACCAAGCAGACACGTCTACATATGGAAATCTTTCTCTGAGTAAACTCATTTGGGGTAATAGATATGAGGGGTTTAAAAGTTACGAAGTACCACAGTGCGTACACTCTAATAATATAAAAGTTTCTTCATCTGAAGTTAGCTATATTAAACAAAAAGGCGCAGTCCCTACCCCTAAGGACTGCGCCTACCATTGTCTACTTAATACCCTCCGGAGAGGGATTTTGTTACCCCATACTTCCTTGCGGAAGTAAAGTTAAGAATGGACGTATAATAATAAATTAAGATTGATCAAGGTGGTTCTCTCGTTGTAGGAATGTACTAATTAAACTAATAAGAATTATAAGTTTAACTAATGTTAAAAACTAATAATTTGACACGGGGTTTACCCCTAAACCCCGTGTCAGGATCTTATGTACTTTGACTTATTACCCAACTCCCAACACGTGGGAAATGAAATGACTGGAAAGAACTAATTTATTAGCTAACATCTATCATGCCACTTCCCATTATTTGGCTATTATTAGTAAAAAATTCTCTTAAAAATAGTGAAATTCTCCAAAAATACTGAAGATATCATCGCAGACTTTAGGGGCTTACCTCATACAGTGACGAGTTCTTCACGTAGGGAGCCCACTGCTTTGGACAGTCTTCTTGTTATGCTACAAGAAAAATACCGACTAGAGAAGCCCAGTCCTGAGCGCTCACTAGTCGAAAACTGGGAGGCAGTATTTGGCCCTAGTCTATGTGAGCGTTGTCATCCTGTACGGATCAAGGATGAAGACACATTAATTATTTCGGTCACCAATCAAACCCTGCGCTCCGAACTGCAGTTTATGAAACGCGCAGTTTTAAAAAGAATCCAATCACTCGAGCACTGCGCAGATATTAAAGATATTGTGGTCAGAAGTTAAAACTTAAGGAAAATAATTGATTGCTGTCTACCATAGCTCGCGCATTGACAGAGGCGTCCACTACTAAAAAGTATATATATTCTTAATATGGAAAGCTACCTTGATTTACTCCGAATAGTCAAAGAGACCGGCACTTACCGAGACGACCGTACTAGCACCGGCACCTATTCAGTCTTCGGTGCCCAAGCTCGCTTCTCCCTAGACCCCAACTTCCCTCTCCTGACAACCAAGAAGCTACACCTTCGATCGATTATCCACGAATTGCTTTGGTTTATCAAGGGCGAGACAAATATTAGTTATCTAAAGGAAAACAAAGTGCGAATCTGGGATGAGTGGGCTGATAAAAATGGCGACTTGGGTCGTGTTTATGGTGCCCAATGGCGTGATTGGTCGGCTCCTGAAGGGGAGCGAGTAGACCAATTATCAGAGGTGATAGACTCCCTGAAGAACAACCCCAATAGTCGCCGGCACATCGTCTGCGCATGGAACCCTGGAGAGATTAGACATATGGCTCTTCCTCCATGCCACGCGCTGTTTCAATTCTACATATCAAATGGAGAGCTAAGCTGCCAACTCTACCAGCGTAGCGCCGATATCTTTCTAGGTGTTCCCTTCAATATCGCTTCTTATGCACTACTAACGATGATGGTAGCACAGGTCTGCGGACTTAAAGCCAAGGATTTCGTACATACATTTGGCGATCTACATCTTTATGCCAACCATATGGAACAAGCCGAAGAGCAACTATCCAGGAAACCTAGGGCCCTACCACAAATGAGAATTAACCCTGATATTAAGGACATTAATGAGTTTAAATTTGAAGACTTCGAGCTCATTAACTACGACCCGCACCCTGCAATCAAAGCGCCAATTGCGGTATAATATTGGTGGCGCAGCTCAATGGGTTAGAGTGAGGTAAGTTTGGAGCAAATAATTCTAATTTCATCACACGCTAAGAGTGAACACTTATAAAGCTATAGCAGCAATGTCTGAAAACCGCGTTATTGGTAATGCAGGAGACATCCCATGGCACCTTCCCGGTGACTTCAAGTGGTTTAAGCAAACTACGATGGGCGCTATCCTTGTAATGGGGCGAAAAACCTACGAATCAATTGGGCGCCCACTCCCAGGGCGCGAGACTTATGTACTTAGTCGCCATTCGCGCCAGATTCCGGGGGTCAGTAATATCACGAGCCTTCAATCATTAGATAGCTTAGATACTGACAAGGTAATATGGATTGCAGGCGGAGGAGAAGTTTACAAACAGATGCTTGAGCGCTGTGAAGAAATCTATCTAACGAGGGTCCACAAAATTGTAGAAGGAGAAGCTTTTTTTCCTAAATTTGAAGACCAGTATTACCTAAGTTCCACTATCGATAGTAATGACGATTATACTATAGAGCACTGGGTCAAACGCTCAGAAGCTAAAGAGGCTTTATGAATATCGCCTCAAGAAGGTGTAACTGAACGTGCTTCTATCGCTGAAGTGTAAATCTCTTCGTATTTTAGCGCTGAAGAGTCCCAGCTGTAATCTCCGAGCATGCCATTTTTTCGGAGCTGCTCAAATTCTGCAGAGCTATTATAGTATGTGGCGCAAGCCCGGCTGATCGTATCGTAAAGTGCCTCGCCGGTTGGGGCATCAAAAACAAATCCAGTCCCGATGCCGCAACCTTCTTGGAACTGTTCTACGGTATCTATTAAGCCACCAGTAGCCCGAACTAAGGGCACAGTACCATAGATCATAGCATACATCTGGGCAAGACCACAGGGCTCAAAGCGACTTGGCATGATAAAGTAGTCGCCACCAGCAATGGTGAGGTGAGCCAACTCATTCTTAAAACCTGTATAAGAGCCAAAGCCGAGTGGATAGCTCGCGTTTAGACTCTCAAAGTTCTCTTCGAGTAATACATCTCCTGAACCGAGTATAGCTACTTGGATCCGCATCTCCGACATTAGGCGATCCCCAATCGAGGCAAGTAAATCAAGGCCTTTTTGACCAGCGAAACGGGATACAACAGTAAAAAGAGGTATCTTAGGGTCGACTTCGAGGCCGTATGCTTCTTGCAGGGCGGATTTGGCAAGGACTTTCCCTTCCATATCATCGACACCAAAGAATTGGGGTATATCGGGGTCTTTCAGCGGATTCCACTCTTCTAGATCAACGCCGTTAAGTACCCCTGTCAGATCGGAAGCGCGGAATTGTAATACTGGGTGGAGCCCATGACCGCCGTCGCTAGTCTGTATTTCTTCTGCGTAAGTGGGGCTAACCGTACTGATTTTAGTTGAATGGTATAATGCCCCTTTGAGCATATTTAAATCGCCCATTGATTCGAGACCGTCCATTCGAAAAGTAAGCTCAGGTAGGCCTGAGAAGGAAAGAAGGTTCTTATGGAAGCGGCCTTGGTGCTCTAAATTATGAATCGAAAAGACAGAAGCGACTCGCCCCATAGGACAATTTACTTCTGTAGTATTAAGATAGACTGGAGTGAGCGCACAGGTCCAATCGTGGCAGTGCACGATATCGGGAATCCAGTTAATATGCTCACAAAAATCAATCCCAGCACGACTAAAGAAAGTAAACCGCTCCCCATTGTCGCCCTCCTTTGCGCTAGGTCCTAAATAAGGGTCAGGCGCTCCAAAGTACTGATTGTGCTCTATAAAGTAACAGACCGCCGAAGATCCAGGCAGGTTTTTACGCCAGAGCCGGCCGTAAGCTTCTTGGCTTCCGAGTCGAACGATAAGTGGCCCTTCAAGAGGTTCCGCATCATCGAAATCGTGCATGTCAGTATATTTTGGCATCAAGACTCGAACATCGTGCCCGCGGGCAGCGAGAGATTTAGAAAGTGCGCTAACTGCATCTCCTAATCCACCAACTTTTTTAAATGGCGTGACTTCCGGTGACAGCATTAGAATCCGGCACAGTTTCATACTAAGATTCCCTCTCTTTATCTGCATTCCAATTATGGTTCACATAATCGTGCAGATCGAAATTAAAAATTGGCAGCAGGCAGATAAGGCCTAGACAAGTAAAACCAAGAATTGCCATACCAGTAACGTCGTGCACAGATCCAATGTCGCCTAACAGCGGTAGAACCCAGTGCTCGTCGATGGCTCCAGAACCATAATTGTAAGCCCAAAGCGTTAGGAACATACTACGCATTAAATTGGTCAGAACAGCAAAAATCATAGCTGCAGCTACTAGACACATCTTTTTCCAAAAACGTTTAAGGTAAACAGCGGCAAGGAAGGAACCAGCAAAAAGACACGCTGTGAGTGAGCGAATACCAGAGCATGCTTCTTCCACGCCGACCTGTCCTTCAGGTAGAATCAGAACATTCCCTTCACGCTCCAACTCATATCCAAGAAAGTCAAAAATATTGAAGACTACGACGGTGACCTTATTAAGCAAAAATACACGGATGTTTGTTTCTAAAATAGAAACTAATGGTGCAGAGATCATCCAGATTAGTGCAGGAAATACAAAAAGTGCCGTAAGCGCTAGGCGCTGCTTCAGTGGCATAAGCTGACCGTCAGCCCGCTGTTTTGCGAAAATAAATACAGCACTCAGGATGAGACCTCCAAGACTAGCCGCGATGGCGAGGGAAGCAGGATTTTGTGGCCCCGTAGCCGTACGCAAGAGTGCTCCGGTAGCAAATAAAAGTAAAGATGCGGTAAATACGCAAACCGCAATCCACTCGAGAACAAGGGCTAGAGGGCCCCCATCATATGCCGAGTACACAACCTGCCCGTGCTCTTTACCTGGGAAAAGATATTCACGCATTATTGGCCAACGATCATAGACTACATAAGCGGCAAACAGCGGCACTATATAACCGAAGCTGTAGTCCTCGCGTGTGCCCCACCAGAATAACTGATCCCATATAGTGTAAAATACGAAGCCTAGAATCAGGCAGGAAGCCGCAATCTGGTCGGATAAAAGATTCTTAAAGCTTTGGCTATTGAGTGCGTTCGTCACGGTTACCGAATAATGATACTTACTACAGAGAAACTATAAAAACCGAAGGTTTGCTATCCTCAGGCACGTAGGCAACCACGAAAAGTGAATTCTGAACATCGAAATAACAATCGACGCATGCCCCAAAGCCTATAAATTAATAAGTTCAAAATATGGAAGATTCCGCGCCAAAGAAGACATCGAAAGAGCTACCTTCCTCAATGGACAGTTTGCACGCCTATTGGCGCATGCCTTATATACTTACGCCCAAGAAAGAAGATGAGGGCGAAAACCCCTTTACTAAAATTACGAAAACACGCGATGATGCTGCTGAGTATATTCTATTACGTGGGAAACTAAATTATATAGTGATGAACCGCTACCCATACAATGCAGGACATCTTCTAGTGCTACCATACCGTGAAGTCGCATCACTAGATGATCTAAGCCAAGGAGAACGCCACGAACTCATGGATCTTATTGTCGAAGCACAAAATATTCTAACCCGTGCTCTGAAACCGGATGGATTCAATACGGGCTTTAACTTTGGGAATGCTGCAGGCGCAGGTATACCTTGCCACTTACATTGTCATATAGTTCCACGATGGCAGGGTGACACTAACTTTATGCCAGTTATCAGCAATACACGGGTACTTCCGGATTCCATGGATGCAATGTTTCAACGTCTGCATTCATGCGTGGAAGCGAAATAATACTACTATGCCGTCCGAGACGATACACTTTCCTAGCGCACGTCAGTTAAGTCAGCTTTACGTCAACGACGGGCGCCATCTCGAAAAAGTCGAACTGTCTTTGAATGTCAGTATTGTTTGCCGCGACAACTGGTTGCAAATCGACGGATCCTCTGAGAGAATTACTTACGTAAAGGCGGTTTTCGAACTCCTTGAGTCAGCACGTGCCCAAGGCTTACGCATACGCAGTTCAGACTTCCACTACACATTACGCTGTGTAGCAGAGGGTAAAGCCGATGAACTGCGTGAGATTTACAGAAATCCCCTGATAATCAAATTAAAGCGCCAGAGCGTAGTGCCCAAAACGCTCAATCAAAAACGCTACCTACAAGCCATTGAAACTTCTCCCATTACCTTTGGTATCGGCCCAGCTGGCACTGGCAAGACCTACCTAGCCATGGCCATGGCTCTAAAAGAGCTGCTTGAAGGTCGCGTGGAGCGGATCATTCTGACCCGTCCAGCTGTGGAAGCGGGCGAGACACTTGGCTTTCTGCCAGGAGAGCTACAGGAAAAAATTCTCCCCTACTTGACTCCTCTTTATGACTCAATGAATGATATAGTCGGCAAGGAGCAAACCGAACAACTCATAACACGTGGTATTATTGAGATCGCGCCCCTAGCCTACATGCGTGGACGTACCCTTGCGAATGCATTCGTAGTTCTAGACGAAGCGCAAAATACCACCCATGAGCAGATGATGATGTTTCTTACTCGCCTAGGAGACGGCAGTCGCATGGTCGTGACCGGCGACATTACGCAAATTGATCTACCCAGTAACAAGCGTTCCGGCCTTAAAGAGGCAACGCGTATCCTCAAAGACCTTGAGAGCATCTGCCTATTTTACTTTCAAGGCCAAGATGTAGTGCGGCACCCACTCGTACAGGACATTATTGACGCCTACGCTCGTATAGACGATAAAAAATAGCGAGTTGATAGCTTTTAACTACAGTACTTTTAGCATATGAATTTTCTAAAGAAAAAAATGTTCCTCCGTAAGTCTAAAGTTCGGCAGCGCTCATTACGCAAGGACAGAGTAAAGAAGAAAGATTCTGCTAATGCGCCTTTTTTTAAGGCCAGCCAAGTTATTGAGGCTAGTCTCTTTGTACTTTTCTTAGTCCTTCTTGGGGCCATCTGCTTTTTAGGACAGAAACCGAAAGGCCCACGGATTATACTCAATCAAGCTGCTCAGTCTCGGATCGTAGCTGAGTTCCCATTCAAATATGTAAGTCAGGTTCATACAGACGCTGCAACTTCAGCAGCGCGAGCAGAGGTGCCACCTGTCTTTGAGCGCACCTTTGAACCCTTTGATAGATTTAATGCGTTTATCGATGACCTTACTAACGGTTTTACAAAAAATCAGATTGAATTCGAGGATGAAGGTGATGAAATTTTACAAGCTGAAATGCTTCAGACAGCAAGTGATATTGCTCAATCTAACGGTCTATCCTTTAAGCCGGAAGCAATCGATAAACTTTCAACACTTATCGACCCCAGAGATCGTTCTGCACTATTTGAAGATGCCCTAAGCGCACTGAGGTCACTCTATGAAGACGGCATTTATTCAGCCATTAAAACCGAAAGCGCAGGCCCTCAGGTAGTCGTCATACAATTAGTTGACGAAGAAGGACGGCATAACCTACCTGAAGCACGCTCACTTGATGACGCGATCGTCGAGCTAAGAGAACGTATTAATAAACTCTCACGTAAGTCTGAAACAATTCGTATCCTTTGGGCTATTTTCCGTGAGGGGCTCAAGCCTAATTTAATCTACAGCGAAGAAGGTACCACCCGCGCGATTGATAGAGCAATCGGCTTACTAGAGCCCGAACTGGTCCTATTTGAAGAAGGCGATACTCTTATAGAGCCTGGCGCCATGATCACACCTTCTGACATTGAGCGCATTGCAAAATATCGGTCGGTTGAGGTAGAAAAGAGAGGCAACTCTCTTGTTTTCAACAAACTTTTCATCGAGCGGCTAACCCTCACTGCAATTCTAATCATCGTTGCCTTTGTCTACATCAAAGAAGGTCTCAGTGAAGTACATAAGCGCAACCGTGCAATCGCGATTACTGCGGTTAGTATATTACTCAACTTACTAATTATTCGAATTATAATGGAGATCGGTGAGAGCGCTTTTGCTGACACTCGCCCGTCTTTAAGTATGCTTCCCTATGTCGCGCCTTACGCACTCGCACCTATTTTAGTAGCAGTACTTGTGGGTGGAGCACCCGCAGTACTTTCAGCGCTAATCGTCTCTGTGATTTTCGGAATTATTCAGAACAATTCAGTCGAGTTTATTCTAATCGCCTTTTTATCAGGCGTCATAGGAGGCTACATATCTAATAATATCCGTAAGCGATCTAAGCTCGTGCGTGCGGGTCTTATTGCAGGGATCACAGCTGGCTTAGCTGGAGCTGCCATCGGCTTGCTAAGTGGATTTTCCCTAACTCTTATCGGCCAACAAACAATTGTTGCCCTTATGGTAGGGCTACTAACTGGCGTTTTAGCCGTCGGCTTATTACCTATCTTTGAGCAAATTTTTAAAATTACTACCGAGATTACCTTACTCGAATTAACTGACTTTAACCACCCACTATTGCGCCGCATGCAAATCGAAGCGCCAGGCACTTACCACCACAGCCTGATGGTAGCTAACCTGTCAGAAAATGCAGCGGCTGCAATCGGCGCGAGTCCCTTGCTCTGCAGAGTCTGTTGCCTTTTTCATGACATAGGTAAGCTAGTGAAGCCAGAGTACTTCACAGAAAATCAGCGGGACCGAAGCAACCCACATGACGAGAAGAATCCTTCAATGAGCGCATTAGTGATTAAAGCTCACGTGAAAGAAGGCGTGGAAATGGCACGCAAAGAGAAACTACCGCGTGTTATAACAGATGTAATACGTCAACATCATGGAACTACTCTCATTCAATACTTCTACCATCAGGCACAAGAAAAAGAAAAACAAAGTAATACTCCTTTAAGCCAGGCCGAAAAGGTAACTAATAAAAAAGATAGCGAGGAATCGGCGAAGAAAGTCGATGAGAGCACTTATCGATACGACGGACCCAAGCCAGAGTTTAAGGAGAGTGCTATCATTTTTTTCGCTGACAGCGTCGAGGCCGCTAGCCGAAGCTTAAAAAAGGTTTCACAGCCTAATGTGGAAGAGCTTATAGATCAAATATTCAAAAATCGAATTGAAGACGGGCAACTAGACAAATGTCCTCTCACTTTTCACGAACTCAACCTAATACGTAAGAGTTTCATTTACACTCTGCTAAATATGCAACATGCCCGAATCGAGTACCCCAAAAGTAAGTCCGAGGAAGAAAGTTCGCTATAGATACATCCACCATGATGTTACCAAAGCTAAGTCTGGAGGTTAATAACCAGTATCGCGCGCTTGATGCTCCTGAAGAGGCCGCTATTTGGATCCTTCAAACGCTACATTCGTCCGGAAAATTTCCAATCGCTGGCGGAGATCTTTCCGTAGTTTTTGTCGACGACGCACAGATTGCTAAAATCCACGGTGATTACATCGGCGATCCGACCCCGACGGACGTAATCACATTTCCTGCCAATAATGAAATGGAATCTGCAGGGGAAATTATTGTCTCTGTCGATCATGCCCGTACTCGCGCCGAAGAACTCAAGGTGCCATTTAGTCGCGAACTATCTCTTTACCTCATACATGGTTGGCTTCATTTGGCTGCATACGATGATAATAATGAGGAAGAGTGCGCTAAAATGCGAGAAGCCGAGCAAACCGCACTCACCGTCTTAGACGAAACAGAAGTACCACTAAAGTTTACCCTTTCAGAGATTTAAAATCCTCATTTGGTTGACTGGTAGGGTGCTTCAGACGAAAGTCAATATGTGCCCATCGACGAAGAGCCCAAAGTTCCGATTACCCCGCCCGAACTATGGGTGGAATCTTATGGAGATTATCTCTACGGGTTCGCTATGTCGCGCTTGAGGAACGCTGAAGCCGCCGCCGATTGCGTACAGGATACTTTTCTCGCGGGGATCAAAGCACTCGAACGCTTTGACGGCAGTAGAGATATTAAGTTTTGGCTACGCGGAATTATGCGTAATAAAATTGTCGACCAAATCCGCAAATCGATTAAGGAAAATAAGGTCAATATTGAATCAGAAGATGAAACTCTGATAGAAAGTTTTTGGTTTAAATATAGCGGTATTGCTACAACCAATCCTGACCCGTGGCAATTTAATCCGCGCAAACATTATGATAATGGAGAGTTCTGGGTTGTCCTAGAAAAATGCATCGCTCAAGTCAAACATCCAGCGCGCGAGGCCTTTGTATTACGCGTACTAGAGGAGCAAACAACGGAAGAAGTTTGTAAGGCTATGGATATAAGTCCGAACTATCTATGGGTTCTATTACACAGAGCACGAGAACAACTTAAAACTTTGCTCGAAGCAAATTGGACCGGAAAAGACGCAAATTAGTTAAATACATATGATCACCTGTAAACAAGTCTCCAATGCCCTATCCAAAGAGGATTACAAAGATATGCCTTTTGTACGTAGACTTTTTCTACGATTGCACGTAAGTTTATGCCTGTTTTGTGGAAAGTTCAATAAACAGGTAATGGAATCGCAGCACATGTGTAGCTGTTATAAAGAACATGAGGACACACTCGCGGCCCATCGCCCCAAGATGAATGAACTAAAAAAAGAAGAACTCAGCCAATTACTCCAGTCGCATATAAAATCAAAATGAACGCTCCTAGGGAGTAGTTCACAGATCTATTGGTATAGCCAAGATGGCACACAAATACCTCCGATTAGTCGGCACAAATTTTGGTCTACAAACTAGGCACGGCTTCAAGTAACTTGATAGTATATGGATGCCTAGGATTATTGTAAATCTCCTCCGCACTAGCATGTTCGACTATTTTACCTTCGGTCATAACAAGCACTTCGTCACTAATGTGCTCAACTACTGCTAAATCGTGGGCAATAAACAGATAAGTTAGCCCCAATTCCTCCTGCAGATCTTGCAAAAGATTTACTATCTGCGCCTGAACGGAAACATCTAGGGCACTGACAGGCTCGTCGCAGACTATAAAATCGGGCTCTACCGCAAGAGCACGGGCGATACCAATTCGCTGGCGCTGGCCGCCACTGAACTGGTGTGGATAGCGCTGCATAATGTCGGCGCTGAGACCAACTTTTTCGAGAAGATCTGCTACGCGCGCTTGTTTTTGAACTTTATCCCAATCTTTAAAATGAATATCCAGTGGTTCCGCGATTATGCTAAAAACTGTCATTCTCGGATTTAGTGAGCTAAATGGATCCTGGAAGATAACTTGTATTTTTTTTCGATAAGGAAAAAACTCGCGGTTAGTGAATGAAGCTAGATCCACCCCATCGTAATGCACCGAACCCGCGCTTAGAGGAACTAGCCGAGCGATGGCACGGCCTGTTGTCGTTTTACCACTACCACTCTCGCCCACAAGCCCAACAGTCTTGCCTTTAGGTATATCAAAACTGATACCATCAACCGCCTTAACTACATCCACCGTACGCTGAAGTAAGCCACCCTTGACTGGAAAGTGGACCTTTAAATTATTCACTGAAAGTAAGCTTTCAGTAGTGGATATTTTAGGCATAATATTTTTTTATAATTGAAAGATCACGCCGTGCAAGAATTAGCCTAAAAAAATTGAGAGTGTATGGAGATTGCACGCGCAAAGCTGGACTTCGCTTAACAAAATAGTTATAACTACTTTTACCTTTTAATTACAGCAAGCACTAGTCGCCTAGATATGCTTAGTAAAAACTAACATAAACCAAAAATATTTAATCTTTCATAAAAATTTCACGCCTATGAAATCATACACAGCTAAAATCACTCTCACTATCAGCCTGTCATTACTTCTCCTCGTTCTTTGTGCCTGTAATTCTACTCGTGTAGATAATGGCGTTATAATTGAAAAAAAGTCCAATTATAATCCACTAAACTATATTCCAAAAGTACAGTTTTAGTCCGCTTGTATGTAGGCAAACAAGAAATTATTGTCGTTGTCATGCAGGGCTTAGTCTACTTTTTGCACAATCACTCCAGCGTTAATGCTGTGCAAAACCAGATTAGTTGGTTATTTAAGGCAATTAGTAGCAAAAATAAAAAGGCCCCGCATGTGCCGTATTAGTGGGAGTTCTTAGCCTTTTTCGTCTAAGGTGGGTGCTTTTCGCGTGGGTTAATATCTTCCGATTGACGGCTAGATAGACACTCACGCGAGACAAGCTCCCGATTGTTAAAGAGTAAAGGACAGATTCTCCGATAAGTCTCGAACACCGCAGGGTTAATAATAAATATGATATTATTTTAGCTATAAGCAACCGGAAAGAAGCAATATTTGCTTGGCTAGAAACTGGACAAAGTTGGTCCTAGCGCCAAAGTTAAGAATATGAGACGCTTACCGCAGGAAATTATCGCCCGCAAGCGAGATGGATATGCTCTAGATGCCGTAGATATAAAGGAATTTATTGACGGAGTTGTAAACGGAGATTTTTGCGACTATCAAACCTCATCACTTCTAATGGCTATTGTACTGCAAGGGATGAACTTGAAAGAAACAGGTCTTTTAACTGATGCTATGATGCGCTCTGGGCGCATCATAGAATTACCCGAGATTAATCGCCCAAAAGTTGACAAACATTCTACCGGTGGAGTTGGCGACAAAGTCTCCTTGATTCTAGCTCCTCTGGCTGCGGCCTGCGGTCTTTGTGTGCCCATGATGAGCGGCCGCGGTCTAGGCCACACAGGTGGCACTCTTGACAAGTTAGAAGCTATACCCGGTTTTTGCACTCAAATGAGTGAAGAGTCTTACCGGAAACAGTTACAGAAGATTCATCAGGCTATGATCGGCCAATCCAACGATATAGTCCCCGCAGACAGAAGGCTCTATGCCCTTCGCGATGTGACAGCAACAGTCGAGAGCATCCCCTTAATCTGCGCCAGTATTTTAAGTAAAAAGCTAGCTGAGGGGATCGATGCGCTTGTACTCGACGTCAAATTTGGACATGGAGCATTCATGGCTGATGAGGACTCTGGTCGTAAGTTGGCCGAAGCTCTCGTTGCTATCAGTTCTAGTATGGGAAAGCCAACCTCGGCTCTACTCACTAGAATGGATCAACCCCTCGGCCGAATGGTTGGGAACTCTCTCGAAGTAATCGAAGCGATCGATTGTCTACGCGGGAATGGGCCAGGTGATCTCATGGAAGTCACTTATGCACTCTGCGCGGAAATGCTCCTTCTAGGCGGCCTACACAAATCGAGGAGCGAAGCAAAAAAATCACTCGAAGCGGCTATAACTAGCGGCGCCGCACTGGACGCATTTCGAGAACTGGTCCATAGCCAAGGTGGCGACTGTACTGTTATCGATGACGTCTCGCGCCTGCCACATACAAAGCAAAGTAAAGAAATCAAGCTAGGTAATGACAAGCCACTCTATGTCACTAGCCTAGACGCAAAAGAATTTGGTTTAGTAGCCTGCCTGCTCGGTGCAGGGCGTGTTAACGCCGACTCAACCGTAGACCCATCAGTCGGCTTAGAGTTGCTAAAAAAGATCGGAGATCGTGTCGATGCACACGAAGGAATTGTTCGCATCCACTATAAAGACACAGAGCTACTTGGGCATGCAGAAGAACGCCTAAAGAAAGCAGTACTACTATCTGAAAAGAAACCGCAAAGGCTTCCTTTGGTTATTGACCATATATATGCCAAAGAGTCGGCAGGTAAAATAACATAGATTTTTCGATCCCTCAATTATCAAGAATCAAAAAAGGCCCATGAAACTACCTATACTGCCTGGAAAACTGGCTAACTTTAACCCAGAGATCGGACTAATTCTTGGCTCTGGGCTCAGCTTCTTTGCGGACGACCGAATTAAGCTTTCCGGTCGACTACAATATAATGAGATTGAAGGGTTTCCCATCTCCACCGCACCGGGCCACATAGGACAGTTTATTTATGGCACCCTTGGTGGTAAACGTGTAATATGTATGCAGGGGCGCTTACATTTCTATGAAGGCTACAGCATGGAGCAACTTACTGCGCCTGTGCGTCTAATGAACAGCTTAGGCGTACAGACTCTCTTTATTACCAACGCTGCTGGAGGAATTAATCGCGACTACAAGCCCGGGGATTTTATGCTTCTGAGTGACCATATAAATCTTCTCGGCACTAATCCACTAATCGGCTCACAGGGAGATGAAGGAATATATTTCCCGGACATGTCAGAGGTTTATGACAGTACTCTACGAACCGAAATATGCAATTGGGCAGAAGCCAATAAAATTGAGCTTAAGGAAGGCATTTACCTCGCGACTACCGGCCCTAGCTATGAAACTCCTGCCGAGATACGTGCTTTTGCCTCATTAGGCGCAGATGCCGTCGGCATGTCTACGGTGCCAGAGGCTATTGTCGCACGCAAATTAGGTATGCGAGTACTCGGCATTTCGTGCATAACCAACGCCGCTGCGGGTATCTCCGAGACCAAACTCTCCCACGAAGAAGTATCCAAAACCGCCAGCCGTGTAAGTTCGCAGTTTGCAGACTTGCTCGAAGCCGGCGTTAACTTAGCTTAAAAATTTATGGCTACTAATCTCTGCGACCACCCGCTTGTTCAACATCATCTAACTATCCTTCGGGACCGTACAACTAATACTCATGATTTCCGACTAAGTTGTAAAGGCGTGAGCCAAGTTGTTATTTTAGAAGCAGCTAAGCTACTCAGCCTCGATACCCTTGAGGTCGAAACACCCTTAGAGACGACAGTCGGCGCCCGCCTATCTAGAGGTATTGTCTTTGTACCTATTCTTCGTGCGGGGCTAGGCATGCTCGAGCATGCGATAGATATTCTTCCTAATTCTAGTGTTGGCTATATTGGGATGGAACGCGAAGAAGCTACTGCGGAGGCTAGTTGTTATTATGCGAAAATGCCTGAGTTAGATAGTAGTAATCAGGTCTTCGTTCTTGATCCCATGCTTGCAACCGGTGGTTCGGCTGCCCAGTGCGTAGAACAGATTAAAGCCTATGGGGCAAAACGTATTTCAATGCTCTGTATTATCGCAGCTCCCGAAGGACTTGTCGCTTTTGAGGCCGCGCACCCCGACGTTCCTGTCATTACCGGAAAAATTGACAGGGTACTAAATGATCAAAAATATATACTTCCTGGACTCGGAGACTTTGGTGACCGGCTCTATAATTCATGATACCTGTCGAAGATCACTTTGAAGATGTCCTTGAAAAAGCGATTTCGGGCCTAGGTCTTAAAATAGAGGATCTAGCTAGAACTACGAGTATCCAATATGAACGTATCAAGGCCTTACTTCAAGGTGAGATCGACGAGCTTTCTCTACGAGCTCTAGCTCCGGTACTAGGTCTCTCGGCTGTTAAGTTAATTAATATGGCGCACAATAGGTGGCAGCCCAATATTAAACTACCCGAGCGCGTTGCCCTATATAATACCCCCTTTCCAGTGCCGGGATATGAGACCATGACGGTCAATAGCTACTTAATTTGGAGTGGTCAAATAGCTGCTGCTTTTGATACCGGTGCGAACGCCCATAATTTACTGGCTGAAATCGAGCAGCGCGGCCTAAAACTAACGTCACTCTTCATCACTCACACTCATCTAGATCATGTCGCTGCGCTATCGCAAATACGCGATGCACATCCCAAATGTATTCTCTACTGCCCTAAAAAAGAATTGCTTCCTGGCGCCTTTGCCCTGAGCGCAGATGACGACTTAAATTGCGGCAATTTACAAATTAAAGCTCTCCATACCTCGGGCCACTCGCCGGGAGCGCTCAGCTATATCGTAACAGACGGAGAATTGAAAACAGCATTCGTAGGCGACGCCATTTTTTGTCTCTCAATTGGTAAAGCGCCAATGGCCTACCAAGAAGCTCTAAAGAACAACCGTAGCCACCTACTTAGTCTTCCAGAAAAAACTATCCTCTGCCCTGGACACGGTCCGGTCACATCCGTGGCAGACGAAAAAGCACACAACCCATTCTTTTGAGCAAGGGCGTCTACTTACAAATTATTTTCCATAGTAATCGGATATGGGAAATACCTACCGCTCTACCCTTGCGCCATAATAGTTAATTGCTTTTATGAACAACTGTGCTGATCTCTTTAGCGCTCTCACGCACACAGAACACCAGAAAAGAATATGACTGCATTAAAGATCCCACAACATGTCGCCATCATAATGGACGGCAACGGTCGCTGGGCAGAGCAACATGGCATGCCTCGAATTGAGGGTCACCGAAAAGGTACACAAGCGGCCGAGCACATCCTCAAAGCAGCAGAAGATTTCGGAGTTAAGAACATCACGCTTTTTGCCTTTAGCGTGGAAAACTGGAATCGTCCAAAGCTGGAAGTAGCCGCTTTAATGCAACTACTAGATAGCTTCCTAGAAGAGCAAGAAGAGCAGCTCGTTAAGCGCGGCATGAGGCTGCGCGTACTCGGTCGCACCAACGAACTGCCAACAAGTACACAAAAGCTGCTTCGTAAAACCGAACAAGCCACTCAGGCATTCGACAAACTCACTGTAGGTCTAGCACTCAACTACGGGTCACGCACAGAAGTCGTGGATGCGGTAAAAGCAATTACTCGAGATACGCAAGAAGGAAGACTCGACTTGAATGAGCTCGACTACGACGTTTTCCGCCAATATCTTTACACAAAAGAAATGCCGGATCCTGACCTAATTATTCGAACCTCGGGCGAGTGCCGGCTTAGTAACTTCCTCCTCCTACAGTCCGCGTATTCTGAAATTTATCTCAGTGATGTACTATGGCCAGATTTTGACCAAGCCGAATTCGGCGCGGCATTAAAAGCTTACGCCTCTCGCGAGCGGCGCTTCGGAAAAACTGCTCAGCAACTGACCTCTTAACAGCCTGGGCGCTCCACGAACATCTAACCTACTAAACATGAGCCAACGTATATTAAGCTTTGCCGTTTTATGGATCTTCCTAGGTGTCTCACTTTTTATTTTTGGGGTACACGCTGGCGTCTTCGCTATCGTACTCCTCGCCTTTTTTACCCAGCTAGAACTTTACCAACTTTTCGAAAAAATGGGGCTCAAACCAATCAAAAGTATTGGTTTATCCGCAGGAGTTGTCATCACGCTAGGGTCTTACTATCTCGGAGATCTTGATTCGGGAAGCGACCTCTTTATGCTCAGTTTCGTTGTACTAGCCTTATTAATAATAAGTCTAGACTTACAGGCAGGTCGACTACGCAGTTTTATGCCGACACTCTTCGGTCTGCTTTATGTTCCGTTCTTAATGCACTTTTTAATTAAGATTGTGAAGCTTGCAGAGGAAAATACCCAAATAACCGAACTGGGTACGCCGACAGGCATCTTTCTTGCCGTCTGGTTGGTAGCTGTAGCTAAGTGCGCTGATGTAGGTGGCTTACTCGTCGGTATGCGCTTTGGCAGGACGCCTCTCTCGATCATCAGCCCAAAAAAAACCTACGAGGGCGCAGCTGGTGGTATCGTATTTTCAATGCTCGTGGGTATGATCTTAGCTGCTGTATTTTACAAATATGTTCCTGAGACTCTTACTTGGTGGCGCTGTGCGCTGATCGCCATTCCGATCAGCATTGCTTCGATCGCTTCAGACCTTGTCGAGTCAGCCTTTAAACGCCAAGCTGGAGTGAAAGATTCAGGTAAAATCATACCCGGAATCGGAGGTATTTTTGACCTTACGGACAGTTTAATTCTTACTTCTCCACTTGGGTATTTGCTCTTTAAATTCACGGTCTTTTCATGAAGAAGGTCGTTCTCTTAGGAGCCACCGGATCGATCGGAGGCAGTGCTTTGCGCGTATTACGCGCGCACAAAGATCGGCTGCAACTCGTCGGAGTCGCTGCTAAGGGTAAGCACCGAGAGTTAGCGGATATTTGTAGGGAGTTTAAAGTAGGCCATGCCGTGCTTCAGTCCGAGCGAGCTTACATAGAGGCTAAAAAGGCAGGAGATTTCCCATCTAGCACGCAGCTTAATTGCGGTTCTCAGGCTCTCGAATCACTCGCATCACTACCAGATGCAGACATCGTTTTAGTCGCTACAGTCGGCACTGCTGGCCTGCGCCCCACACTGGCAGCAATTGATGCTGGCAAAGACATCGCCCTTGCCAATAAAGAGCTACTTGTCTTGGGCGGTGCTCATGTTGTAGAGGCGGCTCACCGCAAAGGAGTACGCCTCTTACCAACCGACAGCGAGCATAACGCTATTTTCCAATGCCTTGAGAGGAGCCCAATAGACCAAGTAGATAAGCTTATCCTTACTGCATCTGGCGGACAGTTCCGCAATACTCCTAAGGGCGAATTAAATCAGGTAACACCTGAAATGGCGACCCAACACCCCAACTGGTCGATGGGCCAAAAAATTACAGTCGACTCTGCAACTATGGCTAACAAAGGGCTCGAACTAATCGAAGCACATTGGCTTTTTGGTCTCGAAGCGGACCGGCTTGAGGTGGTCATTCACCCACAAAGTGTGGTACACTCTTTTGTCCAACAAATCGACGGTTCCATCCTCGCGCAACTAAGCCCCCCTTCGATGACATTTGCCATACAGCATTGCCTTCTTTACCCCGATCGTGCTCCTAGCGTGGAGCCAACGATTGATTTTACCAAGGCGTTACAGCTTGATTTTGAAGCGCCCAATTATGCCCGTTATCCATGCCTAGAACTTGCCTACGAGGCACTGCGTAGTGGCGGCGCAGGACCCGCAATTTATAACGCAGCCAATGAAGTTGCGGTTGAGCGCTTCCTTGCCAAAGAGGTCGCTTACCTTGATATACCTAAAATTATTGAATATAGTCTCAATAAAGTTGAATTGCTTGTCGCACCTAGCCTCGACCAGCTCTTAGAAACTAACAACGAAGCCCGCCTAACCGCACAGAGCCTCAAGCTCTAAATCCTTTGCCTAATCGACCATTTAGTCTACTACGACCTGACCATTTGAGAGCCTTACAGCAATCGAACCACTCCACTAATTGCCAATGTTATCTAGTATTCTCTACATCGCGCTCGCTCTATTTGCTCTAGGATTTTCCATCTTCATTCACGAGCTTGGACATTTTATAGCAGCCAAAAAGCGTGGATTGGTCGCGGATCGATTTTCAATCGGATTCGGCCCTCGGCTCTTTGGTTGGAACCACAATGGAACTGACTTTCGAATCTCCCTTCTTCCGCTGGGCGGATATGTCTCTCTACCACAGTTAGCCGACATGGGGCGCGTTGAAGGCGGCGAGGGCGATGAGAGTAATCGACTCCCCCCGATTTCTTACGCCGATAAGATGATCGTAGCAGTGATGGGCGCAGTCTTTAACTTGATCTTTGCTCTATTGCTCTCGCTAGTGCTCTGGGGTGTCGGTCGAGAAATTGTAAAATCAACCACCGTGGGTTTCGTAGCTGAAGAAATCCGCAATGCGGATAATGAGATCGTTCCGGGGCCTGCTTTTGTCGCTGGAATTATTGAAGGGGATATTATTGACAGTATTGACGGAAATAAAGTGCCTGATTGGTGGTACTTTCAGAATGCTATTGCCACGGGTGTAGGTAAAGGTACAGGCGATTTAGGCCGCCGACAAGTGGAAGTCCGCGTACTCAGAGAGGGTGAAGTTATAGATTTTATTGTCTATCCTGAACTCGTCTCTAGCGAGCGAATGCGCTATATCGGTATCGAACCTGAGACCGACGAGACTTCCGCGCCGATTGTTATGCGACTCGAGGCTGGCATGCCTGCGATCGATGCTGGGCTAAAGCCTGGTGATCGCCTAATACGCCTTGACGGCGAAGACATCATCTCTGGCGCTTTTTTAAGCACTTATCTCAGTAAATATGGAGATCGAAGTATCGATGTGACTGTAGAGCGCGAGGGCAAAGAGCTTACCCTGCCGATACGGCCTAGGATCAAAGACGGCGAAGATAGCCCGCGCTTCGGATTCGCCTACGATTTTCAGTACAAGACTCAGAGCGTTCACTACAACCCAATCGAGCAACTTTATCGTTTCGCTGAGACTATGAAGATGACGCTCTATGCTCTACTTCACAAAAACTCTGATGTCGGGGTAAAAAATATGAGTGGCCCTGTAGGAATAGTGCACGGGCTCACTCGAATGGCGCAAGTAGGATTTATTGATCTGCTATGGATGCTAGCTCTGATAAATGTGAATCTAGCCATCTTTAATCTCCTTCCAATTCCCGTGCTCGATGGCGGGCATATGCTCTTCGCGACTGCATCAAAAGTCATAGGGCGTCCACTTCCGAGGAAGCTTATGGAAAACATGCAGGGCGCTTTCATGCTCATCCTGCTCGGTTTCATTATATACGTCAGCTTCTTCGACGTCGGTCGCGTCGGTCGTGACATCGGTTTAATTAAGGAAGAAGCCCTCGTAGAAGAAGCGCCATAGGCAGCAACCCTCGGGCAACTGAATTGCGCCTGCAAGATTTAGAAAATCTGGTCGCGCTCGTCTACGTGGCGGATTTGAGTTAGACTACCCTTAAACTTCTGCTCTAAGACTTTTAATACCTCAGGAGTAAGCGCGGCTTGAGCATGATCGAGGCTGATTAAAGCCTCCTCCGAAGTCAGTATGGGAATATCCAATTTTTCTTCTTGGCTCGTGTCGTGCTGGGACGCCGCGACTACCTGCTGTTCGCTCTGGCCGAGCTCTTCGCCCCCAGTTTCAGGAATAGATTCTTCTGGCGGGTACCCGCCACCATTATCACTGTTATTAGCTTTTTCTGCGGATTCTACTACATCCAGCTCTCGATTAGACTCGGCATTTCTCTCATCACTAAAGGGACTTGGATCGGTCTCCCCAGTTTTTTCGGGGGCCTCGACTAGATCTGAGCCAGCGAAATTAGGGTTAGCTGGCGGAATGATCAGGGCTTTTTTTTTTCGCCTTCGCCCCCAGTACTAGTTTTTTCCGAGTTCGCCGCAGAAGCTGCAGTCACTTGTTTAATCAAACTATCGATCGCTCGTGAGCGCGACTCTTCGGATGCTTTTAAGAGAACGACTTCGAAATTTACTTTTTCAGATAGTCCTTTCTGCACAGAGACTTCCCCACGGTGCAGGGCATCTAGCATTCGCATAATTGACTCCGTGCTCATATCCGTTCCAAGCTTTTTCGTACTACCGTCATTGTGAATGGCATCAAGAAGTGCGACACGAGCGTGAGCTTCGAGGTCGACTAGGATTCGGTAGAGGTCGCGGCCTTCTGCCGAAAATTCATCTACCGCAGCTATGATACTTGCGTAGTCCAGCGCAGCGAGCGCCTTTGCGAGTTCAGAAATACGCTCGGCAGACACGAGCCCATAGACATCGAGTACATCAAATTCTTTAATATCGTTACCGCAGAAAGAAATCATCTGGTCTAGAATGGATTGGGCATCGCGCATGCCGCCATTGGCTAACCGCGCTATGGATGTAAGCGCAGTGGACTCGACCTTAATCGCCTCGGTCTCACAAATCTGCATAAGCTTTTCCGCGATCACAGCGTCCGATATCGGGCGGAACTCGAAGCGTTGACAACGCGAGACAATTGTAGGCAGCACCTTATGAGCTTCAGTAGTAGCAAAAAAGAATTTTACGTGCTCAGGTGGCTCTTCTAAGGTCTTTAACAGTGCATTAAATGCCGCCGTCGATAGCATGTGAACCTCATCAATAATGTATATTTTATAGGTGCACTGCGCGGGTGCGAACTGGCACTCTTCTCGCAAGCTACGTACCTGCTCGACACTATTATTAGATGCCCCGTCGATCTCGATTACATCCATACACGAGCCGTCCATGATGGCCTGACTGGTAACGGACTCGTTATCGGGTGTGACACTGGGTCCTCCTTCCGCGTTGAGCGCCTTAGCGAAAAGACGCGCGGTGCTGGTTTTGCCAGTTCCTCGAGGACCTACAAAGAGATAAGCATGGGCGATTCGTTTTGAATCGATCGCATTACTCAAGGTGCGCACTATATGGTCCTGCCCCACCAGTTCATTAAACTGCTTGGGGCGCCAGCGGCGTGCGATTACTTGATATGCTTTTTCCATCGGTCGTTAATTAAAGAAGCTCGTAAGAACTGCATCTGGCAAGGGGCTTTTTCATAAAATAAACGACTTCCAGCTGGCGAACTATGCGGGAAGTGATAGGGATGTAAATTTTGATGAATACTCAGTTAACAAATCGTGACGTAGACTCGATACCCTTAAAAATAATTACAACTTGAGAGCGATTCACACGATGACATGTTGTAAACCTTGATAAGAGCTTTTTTACTAAGTTAAATTTACCAGAGCAACCGAATATATCATATGAGCATACGATTAATAATATCCTTATCCTTCATTCTCAGCGCTTCGTTGACCCAAGGGTCCCAATCCTACCCTCCGAAAATAAGCAGCGATTCCGTACACACATACAAGAGCGTAGACGGCCATGATTTGAAAATCTGGGTTTTTAATTCGACGATCACTCTCCAAAAAAATGCTCCAGCAATGCTCTTCTTTTTCGGTGGTGGTTGGAATAGCGGCTCCCCTACGCATTTTGTAAAATATTGCGAACGTTTAAGTGAACGCGGTATGGTAGGTATCGTCGCAGATTACAGGGTCAAATCTCGTCAAGGAGTCCAAGCAAAGAGTTGTGTCGAGGATGCCCTAGATGCCCTTCGATATATCACGGAAAATGCCACCACATTAGGGATTGATTCTGATAGAATTGGCGTTGGTGGAGGTAGTGCCGGTGGACACTTAGCCGCAAGCTTGG
>CABXXS010000015.1 GCA_902516225.1 Puniceicoccaceae bacterium
GTTCTCTGTGTGGAATAACTACAAAGTCTCTGAGAAACTAGGTCTTGGGTTAGGTGCTACTTACCAAGGCGAAAGTACTCCTAAAGGTAATGCTGCTGGAATCGTTCCTAGTTATGTTCGAGTCGACGCAGCTGCATACTACCAGATTAATAATGATCTCCGTTTGCAGGTTAACATCGAAAATCTGCTAGACAAAGATTACTACCCACATGCTTACGGAACACACCAATTCACTGTTGGTGCTCCTATAAACGCGACAGTATCTGTCAGCGGTAGTTTCTAGAAGTAATCACTTCGTAAAAAGAAGCGCTTTTCGGGGGTCGGTCATTTATTGGCCGATCCCTTCTTGCGTTTAGGTACCTATTGCATCCAATATCCTATTCAAATGAACACATTATCCATCTATCTGAAACTTTCCCTTTTAGTCGCAGTTAGTTTCCTTTTTGGCTGCACACAGCAAAGCGAAGAAACTATCAGCAGTACTAACAGTAAGATTATCGTGGCTCTAGAGCCAGATAAAGATCCAGACGCTATGCTCGAGGATCGAGCGGCCCTAGAGGACTATCTTTCCGAAATTACGGGCAGAAATATTGAGGCGATAGTGCCAATGAGTTCTGCGGTAATTTACGAAGGCCTTCGTAATGGCACCATCGATCTTGCCTACCTCAGCGCCACGGCCGCAGGCAAATTAATCCAAGAGGACATCATTGATATCCTCTTGGCCGAGCTCATAGACGGAAAGCCGTACTATCAAAGTTACTGGATCACGCTTAAAGATGCACTCTACCAAAGTATCGCTGACCTAAAAGGTCAGCCCATCGCTTTCTCAAGTCGTACTAGCACCTCGGGTTTTCTTATTCCTGTCTGGGACCTATATACTCAAGGTCTCATCAATTTGGAGAACGGACCTAAAGGCTTCTTCGGCGAGGATAATGTATTCTATGGAGTAGGTTATGTCTCAGCAGCAGAGCGCGTTCTGCGAGGCGAAGCTCAAGCCGCTGCGGTTAGCTACTATGTCCTCGATAAAGATAAGCACTTAAACCAAGAACAACGCGAGCGACTACGTATGCTCGATAGCCAAGGCCCCGTGCCTAGCCACGTAGTCGTCGTGCGTAAGGGCCTGAACAACCTAGACCAGATTGCTATAAAAGAAGCCCTCCTTAACATGAACACTGGGAATACTGATTTGCGCGATCGTATCTTTGGCGCACAATTAACTCCCGCAAATACCGAAACTCACCTACAGACCACACTTGAAGCACTCGAGATCAGCCGCACGATGCAGTTTTAATCTATTTTACTAACATAGAATTGTTTGACTTAAGTAGAAGCATCCAACCTTGGCAGAATCTACAAAAAATTTTAATGCAGGAGAAAAAACAAGAGCCAGTACTCAGCGCGCGTGGAATTGGCCTACAACGAGGTAATCGGTGGCTCTTTCGGGAGCTAGACCTTGATCTTTATGCAGGCGAATTTCTCGCGATTGTAGGACCCTCAGGCGTGGGAAAGACTACACTCTTATCCTGCCTTTGTGGATTGCTCCAGCCAACCGAGGGTAGTGTAAGTTTTAAACTCAGTGATTCTGATGGTACGAAACCAGAAAACTTACGCCGTCATTTCGGAATCGTCTACCAAGAGCTCCAACTAATTCCTAATGCGGACCTGCTCACTAATGTTCTATGCGGACAATTAGGATGATTTCACTGCCTGAGCACCCTACTAGGCTTCCCAAAAAAACACCGGCAGCAGGCTTATGAATTACTCCGCGAATTGGGCGTCGGGGAAAATCCACATAAATGGATCAATCATATGTCAGGTGGCGAGAAGCAACGTGTTGCCGCAGCACGTGTACTCTTTCAGAAGCCTAAAATATATTTCGCGGATGAGCCAGTATCCAGCCTTGATGCTTACTATGCAGGCCGCGTACTTGGACTACTCAGGCAAGAAGCTGACGAAAAAGCTAAACCTGTGCTCTGCGTGCTCCATAATGTTGAGCATATTCAGCGCTTCGCAGACATTGCTCTGAGCTTAAACCAGAACGATCCAAAGGCACATAATATACGCCGCATCAGGCCAGAGAGTAGAAGGGTCCAGCCATGAACCCAATCCCCAATCCTGATCACAAGAAGGGCCAATCGCTACCAGAATTACCCTGGTATCGGCGACTAAACCTTCTGAATACTACGCTACTAATCTTTCTTTTAGCAGTCATTTTTAGCGGTAGCCAATTGAGGGTAACGACCGCGAACTCGACGTACTAAAAAATCTAAGGCGATTTCTTTCCGACTTTTTCCCACCAGATCTATCGGTAATAAAATCAACTGGTTCTGCTCTAATTGAAACTGTAGAGATCGCGATTCTAGCAACATTCTTCGCTATAATTATTTCTCTTGTCATCGCTCTCGGTGCTGCGCAGACGATTGGGCCTAAATGGCTAGTTTTTACTATGCGGATGCTGCTTAACATCATTCGGACGATCCCAAGCCTAATCTGGGCAGTCATCGCAGTGGCTGCAATGGGTGCAAATGCCTTAGCTGGTGTCGCCGCGCTAACACTCTACAGCACGGGCTACCTTGGTAAGTTCTTTAGCGAGGCATTTGAGTCAGTCGATATGAAAGTCGCCCGAGCGCTGCGCGGGATCGGTGCAGATCCACTTCAAGCCTTTCAATACGGCATCTGGCCTCACGCTAAACCGCTTATCTGGAGTAACTGTATATGGATGTTAGAATACAATATACGCTCGGCTAGTATCATCGGATACGTTGGTGCAGGCGGACTAGGTCTCCAGCTCCATGCATATCAAGAATTTCATCATTGGGACCGCTTCGCTACTGTACTTTGCTGTATTTTAATTGTCGTCACCATCCTCGACTTCCTCAGCGAACGTATTCGCAGGCGCATCGCACGGCGCGATGGATCCAATGGTGCCCTCTCCGACTAATGCCCTTCTGGAGTTGAAGATTGGCTCAGAGCGGCATACTGCTAAAATATGAGTTACGATATTTCTAACAAAATCACTTTAGTGACTGGTGCTAATCGAGGAATCGGCAAAGCCATCGTCGAAAGTTTCCTCCAGCACGGTGCATCCAAAGTCTACGCAGGCGTTCGCTCGCTAGACAATGCTGAGACGCTCGTCTCGGAATTTGGTGACAAAGTCGTTCCCATCGAGATCGACTACGAGGCGCCAGATACTATCAAGGCCGCAGCAGAAATTGCAGGCGACGTACAAGTCGTCGTCTCTAATGCAGGCGTCTTAATTGGTGCCGGTGTCATGGCTACAGACCTTATTGAAAATTTCGAAAAAGAGCTATCTGTTAACGTATACGGCCTAATTCATATGGCGCAGGCCTTCGCTCCTACACTCAAAAAGAATGGTGGAGGTGCTTTTGTGCAGCTAAACTCGATTGCATCACTATGCAGCTTCCCTAGGGCCTCTTACCCAGCTAGTAAGGCAGCAGCTTACTCTTTCACCCAAGCACTTAGACCTATCTTTGAAGAGCAAGGAACTGCTTCTTTAAGTGTCCATCCTGGGCCTATCCTGACCGACATGGCTATATCATCGGGCTTTGCTGAAGACTCTGACCCACCCAGCGTAGTAAGCGAGGGTATCGTCGCATCACTAAAAGCAGGCGAATTCCACCTTTTTCCAGATAAGATGGCCAGAGACTACGAAAAGGCTTATCGCCAATTTGCAGAGGAAATCATTGAAGCGTAATCAAGGGTGCGGTTTCGACTCCCGCCACCTCCACCATTTTCCCGTATGTAAATAGGGATGTTTCCAAATTATTGCCCGATTATTGCCCACATTTTGATGGGCTTATCTAATCTCTATTTTTCATAACTCGCAGCGGCGCACCATTTACAGTACCTGCATAAAAAGTAATAGTCTCAGCAGGAATATTACCAATGTTACGGCCGTAGTGCCATTCGTCTGGCGTTGGGATGAGTACTTCTCCTTGTTTGAATTGTTTGGAATTACCATTCTCATCACCTATTTCAATTTCTCCTTTCAAAACGTAAACTGCCATAGGATTCGGATGCTTATGTATCGGCGTAGTCATTCCAATGGGCATAGTAGCTTTAATAACCCTTAATTCTGGTTGCCCTACCGGATAACTTTCTATTAAAGCGCCATTCCAACCTACTGAACTTCGTGATAATACCTTAGATTCTGGAGTTTTATTATGCGCGCATAAAATAGAAACTATAACAACAAAAGACGGTATAATATATAGATAAATCTTCATATCAATACTCTCTATTTTCGGAAAGTATTATCAACTAGAATCTTGATCCTAGTAAATAGCCCCAAGATACCTCGTCCTTGCACAAGGATTATGACCTAGGAGTCCCTACAAGCCCTTTGCGTCTCTATTTAAGGGGAAAGTAAAGGGGTATGTTTGGGTGAGCGTAGGGAGAGAAATAAGGTTAATTCTTTGTTTGTTTCACTGTATCCAAAGAGCCACAAATCCAAGAGATAGCTCTCCAATTAGGAGTGAGAAGATGTTAAATAGAATTTTACTACTTCACTTACTTAGAATTCTAATATTATATAATTTAATGAGAAATTATATAATATTAATGTTACTATTAAGCAGCCCTCTTTACGGAGTACAGTATGGCATACTTAAGAATACAAATACATCAACGGAGACTGAGGCAAGTGATGGCGAAGACGACCCTAATTCTTCATTTTGGAGTAATGAAAGTGTTACACTGTATGACGGTGATTTACTTGAAGTAATTAGCTTCTCAAAAGACGGTAATGATGGAGCCAATAGCTATAATTTTTTAATAATTACCTTTGATGATGGCACTAGCATGGATTTTGGAATTGAAGCCCTTCTATCAGAACCAGAAGGAGATAGTTCGATGGGAGACGTATCAGAATCTTTAAAATTTATTGTAGGACCCTGTGTTTTGAAGATCGCGAGTGTAGTTAACGCATATTCTACGGATCCAGATGGCGATGGTAATAATACGAATATGATCTGTTATAAACTTACAAGGGCTTCAGAAGTGCAGACACAAAATGTGAACATTGTAAGTGTCCCAACAGATGTGCAGAGCAGTGATACTCATAGTATTGTAGTAGAAACTTCTTCGGACCTAGTTACATGGAATCCTGCATATAGTTCACCAATAGCAGGAGGTGACCAAGCCTTCGTGCGTACTAGAATAGTTATTCCCGATTAGTACTTAATGAATTGCTGGAAAGAAGAAGCCTAAAGCCTTAATTACATCCTACTAAATACAGGCACCCACTTCTACCGCTTCAAGATGACGGAGTAATTTTTGGAGGCACTTGATTTATACACACCATCAAGAGACCAGCCAAGCGAACCCCCGCCCCCTACTCTTAATTCCTCCAAATTCCTACGAACTTCCTGACCTAATATGGGCTTTTATGACCTCTATTATTGTAAGGTAGAAAAGTAGTATATTTGTAATATACTGCAGTAGATACACTTACAGATTACATTATTTTCTAGGGTGCGATTTCGACTCCCGCCACCTCCACCATTTTAAGCAATTGTATTACAACTACTTAACTACTATATTACATTAGAAATTAGTAATTCTTTATCCTATTAGTTACCTATTTAAAGAAGTCATAGAGTATTTTATTTTATCTTAAATCGAGTATTGGGCTTACTAGTATAAATCGAACTAAAGAGATCCTGCGAAATCCATCCGATAGCTTGGCCCTCTGTTTTAATTTTTAAGTAATTGTTGTGTTGCTCAATTACTTTGGCACGTTCTCCAGGTCTTGCATTACCCGTAGTAGGAGCTGCACCGGCAGGTGCTGCATGCACCGCAACTGCAATTTCGGATAGTATGATACCATATTTGTGAGCTTGTGATAGAAATACTATGGGTGGCAGACTAATTAATAAGAGCACAAAACTTAGTATTCGGCAAAACTTTAGGCTGTAGCAAAGCGAAGTGCCTGCAATTTTGGGCAATATTACAAGTGCGAGCCAAGTCCATGTGCTAAACGTGAGTAAGATTATCCATTGATCCATGAGTAGCAGACGCGTCGCGATTTGATACCACTCCATGGGAGCGGTAAAGAGACCTAATTTCTCGCGCATGGTGCTTAGTTTATAATTGTAGCTTTCATTACGCGGGTCGAGACGGACAGCACGCTCCATTTGCCAAATCGCATTGGCAGGTTGCTTCAACTTTAGGTATGTGAGAGCGAGATTATGGTGCGTTGCTGCGTCCTCCATGGTGATCAAGGCTGCCTGGAATTGCATTAGAGCTTTTTCATACTCGCCTTTTTCATAGGTACTTATGCCCGCGCTGAAGTGATCTACGCTGGCAATTGTAATAACAGGAATCAGGGCTAAGGCCGAGAGGAATGAGAAAATCTGTAGGTTCATAAATTTTTTAGAATAGTCTGCAGTTGCATTTTAGCAGCATTCAGTTCGGTCGGGGTAATGTTATGTGCGAATCTTATAGAATCTGCGGTGGCAAAGAGTGTTTCAGCCATTTCCTGAATACTAAGGTCCTCTATTAATGGACATATCTGTTCCATCCCCGAATTACGTAGATTTTTCCCTGACTTGTAGGTCGCCGCTAGACGTAAGGATAATTGTGCTTTTTCATAAAAGGTCCCTACATCTAGTGTCTCTAAAGCCTGCGCTTGTACTTTTTTTAGTTCCTGCTTTGCAGCATGCTTTAAAGCGTAAACAGGATCGCTATTCAGGCGTCTTCGCTGCCTTAAATATAGCCCGAGAAGTGTGCAAATCAGTAGGGTGAGCGCATTGGCAATATAATAATTCTTAGACTTCAGAAGAGTAGTTTCTGTTAATTGAGCTGGTTTTTGCTGGTAGTCCAATGTGAAGAGTACTTCTTCTGGACTTAAGTCTCTTGATAAAGCCAACTCAGTACTAGCAGTCTTCTCAGGAAAGATTGTATTCTTAGTAGCTAAACTTGGACTATTTAGCTCAGTAAGATTCGGGCTAACTGTCACTTTTTTCACTGGGCTTATGAGCTCTACGTAATCGCCTGTTTGCGGATTAAGAAAAGAGAACGCTATTTCTGGTAATTCCAATGGGCCCGACTGCTTCGGTATAAATACATAATCGAATCGCTTAGTGCCGCTGAGAGAGAGGGAATCCTTGGCTAGAAAGCTCGACTCGGGTTCATAGCTTCGCCATTCAGGCATCTCGGGCATCGGTGGCCCTTGAATGCGATCAAAGTTACCACTGCCTGTAATCTCGATTGATAGCATTATGGGCTCACCGACTTTAGTGGACTTTAGGTCAGAATAAACTTGCAGGCTAAAATCTCCTATTGCGCCAGAAAAGCTCTCAGGTTGCCCAATTTCTGGCAGTGCTAGTACTTCGATTGATAAGGACGAAGTTGATATTTCAAGGCGCTCGTTCATGCCAAAAAAATTATCAAAAATGCTGCTTCCAAATGGATTACTTCGTCCGAAAGGATCGCTGCGTTGTTGGGTCTGGACACTGAGAGTTAGGTCAAAGCTCAGCTTTTGTTGACCTGCTTGAATAGGGGTAATACTAAGCGGCCAAGTCAGCACACGATATCTCCGCCCATCTAGCATTTCACTACTTTCCACTGCTTCTTTAGGAAGATCACTTATGATATAGCCGTCCGCTTGACGCCTGAATGAATTGAGCCCACTCAGACTTACACTCTCTTCGACATAGAGTTTTAGTGAGGCGGGTACACTTTGCCCAACATATAAGGATTTAGGCAGATCAGTTCGTAGAAAGATCAGTTCCTCCAAGGACGGAGCTGTATCTACGCCGCGGTCAAGGACTTTAAGCTCGGCACTTGGAATGACGAGAGTCTGCCCCTTGTAATTAAGTTCAAATTGTGGGATTTTGAAACTACCGACACGGTTTACTTTCGCATCAAATATAAAGCTTTGTTTGTGAGAAAACTGGCTTTCACCATTAATGTAATTAGTTCGCGAACTATTAGATGTGCGTCCGTTCATTAGATTCAAACCGCTCAACGAAGGTATGGGAAGAGTGCTAATAGTTTCTGGACTTGGCATGACCTCAGTATCGGTCTCGTTGACTTCAATTATATATTGGGCGCGATCGCCTAAAGCTATTTTAGCCGGGCTGAAGCGTGCCTGAACTGTAAGCTGAGCAGAACTATTAACAGACAGAAGGATAAGGCTAATGAGTGTGGCTTGAAGTTTTTGCATATAGATTACCAGTCGCGTAGATCACGTTTTTGTGAGGGAGTGGTTTCTGTATAAGGAAGCAGACGCTCGCTCTCGCGCAAACTATCGAGCAAATCTTGCGCTTCCGATAAGCGCATGCCTTGTACTGGCTCATTAGTAGAAGGTTGGTCCGAAGATGTATCTGCGAATGTAGAATTTGGAGAAGATCCTTCTCCATCTATCTGCCCAGCCTCGTTTTCCGGAGGCATATCTTTCATAGGATTTTGGGTAGATTGGGAATCATTCTCTGGATTTTCTGACTGTGATTCCTCTTCTATATCTGAGTTTTCTGTCCGCTCTCCAAGGTCTTGGCCTTGCTCTTGATCTGACTGATTATCTCTACTACTTTGCGATTCTTCCTGATTCTGTGGGTCCAACTGTTGATCCGCGTTCTGTTGATCCTGTTCTTGATTTGGGTTATCCTTATTTTCAGACTGCTCTGAACCTTCTTCGTTTGAATCATCTGATGCTTGTTGAGAGTTCTGATTCTGCTCTTCTTGCTCTTTTATTAATTCTTCGAGTGCTTGTCGTCTTTTGGCAACCTGCTCTGCATCCTTCTTGGCAATTGTATCTGAGGGGTCAATCTGCACAGAGGACTTAAACAGCTCTTCAGCAGAAGTCCATTGATCAATAGCGCTGGTAAAGTCTTGCTCTTGAAAGGCGGCTTCGCCAATTTGATAAGCAGTATGTCCCATATTGTAGATTGCATCGCGTTGCAGGTTTAAGTCTGGGGAGTCGCGAACAGCTTGTGCATAGCTGGCATGGGCAACCTCATAATCACCTTTAGAAAAGGACTTATACGCTTGATTATAAATTTCGCGTGGATCGCTTACTTGCGTATCGATTTCATCAGGTCTATTTTCTTGCTCTATCGGATCGCTCAACTGCGTATTAGATTCGAGCTTAACGAATTGGTTCTCTTGTGCTTGGCTATCGAGAGGAACAACTATTAAGCAAAGCGTTAGAGCGGCAACGGATTGTCTATTTGGTTTACGGCGCGGCAGGAAGAACTCTAAGACGAGAAATAAAAAGGCTACCGCTATAGCCCATTGGAAGCGCTCGATTCGGACTTCTTGAATTTCGGATTCACGTTCTATACGAGGTAAATTAGCTATCACAGAGGTGAAGAGCTGATTGAGTGATTGATCGCTCAGGCGGCTGTAGCTACCTTGGGTTAATTGAGCAATTTCTTGCAAAGTACTCTCGTCGAGTTGGCTACGAACCGGCTTGCCTTCGGCATCGCGCACGAAGCGCTCACTGCCATCTGCATTTGGTATTTTAAGGTATTCACCTGCTGGGGTACCGATGCCAATAGTATAAATCTTAATACCGTCTTCCGAGACAGATTTTGCGGACTTCAACGATGTCCCGCCGAGGTCTTGTCCATCAGTCAGAAGAATTACGACTTTGACATTATTTTGTTCTGGGAATGCTTTTGCTGCTTCTTCAATAGCATTGCCTATATCACTGCCGCCGCGGGTCATTACTTCTGGGTCGATACTATTTAAGCTTTCACGAAAGGCTGCATAGTCTAGGGTAGGTGGAGTTTGCAAAAAGGCGCGCCCCGCGAATGCTACAAGTCCGATACGATCACTTTCTAATCGCCCAACTAGATCTAATATAGCTAATTTTGCACGCTCTAATCGATTCGGACGCAGGTCACTGGCCAGCATACTCTTAGAGCTGTCTAAGACAAAGACTATGTCTAAGCCGCGTGCTTTACGCTCGATCCATTCGATACCATATTGAGGTCGAGAAAGTGCTAGTCCGATTGCAACCAATGCTAGGACTATTAGAGAACCCTTGATTATAATTCGTTTAATACTAGCCTCCTCAGTTAGAAGTGGTAACAAGCGCTCGGCAGCAAAGCGGGCCAACAATTTACCCCTTTGTCTGAGGCCAAAGCTTAGTAGACAGATCAATGCGACGATTAAAACCCCGGTAATAACCAGCCATATGGGTGAAGCAAATGTCATGGTAATCGTCGATATCGGGTTTGAAGTAAACATTGCTCAAGAGCTAGTAGAATAAGCCCGCACAAGCATGGCCAAAAGAATAATTCAGAAAAGTTCGCGTAGCTTCGCAACTCGACTACTGTTTTTTCAAGCTCATCGATTTCTTCATAAATTTCTTCAAGATCTCCGCCGCGCTTGGCGCTGTAAAATCGGCCTCCAGTTACTGTCGTAATCTCGCGTAATTCAACTTCGTCGTAATTTGATATGTCGCGCCGGCCTCGATACACTGGCTTATTATTTTCATCACGAATTATACGACCGGATCGATCGGTCTCAGCAATTGGGACTCTTCCTTTCTGACCGGTAGCAACTGCGTAGACACGTACGCCATAGGTTGTTGCTGCCTCTGCTGCACCTATTGGAGATATTTTTCCTGCATTATTTTCGCCATCTGTGAGTAGTACAATAATTCGGCTTCGAGATTTATGGTCACGAAGGCGGTTTACGCTGGCGCCTAGTGCTGTGCCTATAGCAGTACCTGCCCCATCAATTTCTCCCAATTCTAATCGCTCTAAATTTTTCTTTAGCCAGTCGTGGTTTAATGTGAGTGGACTGACGACGTAGGCGTCAGCTGCGAAGACGACAAGAGCTATACGATCGTAGGGTCGTTGGTTAATGAAATCACGAACAACTTTTTTGGAGGCGTCCAGACGAGTGACTATATTTTCTTCAGTGGACAGGTCCAAAGCTCTCATCGACAATGACATATCAAGTGCAAGTACAATATCGATGCCCTCGACTTCCGAAGCATCATTAGTTTTGCCTAATTGAGGGCGAGCGAGCGCTATAATAAGGCAAGCGAGTATGGCTAGGCGTATTCCTAGTAACCAAGCCCCTGGGCGACTGCCACGCTGCGAGCAGATTTTTCTAAGTAATGCGGTACTCGGGAATCGCACCGCAGCTTTAGCCCCAATTTTTCCTGATAAAATTGCAATTAATGGAAGCGCACTTAGTAGCCAGAAGAAAGCAGGGTTCTTAAATTGGAAAAATTCCATCAATTTTCCTCCTTACCTTTTTTAGCATGCACTGCATTTAAAATTGCTACACTTGTATTGATCAACTTGATACGGCTATCTTTATCGATTGCTGCCTGTCCGAACTTAGCGTGATCGCAGTCATTCCAGATACCGATCAGTCGCTCACTTTCGGTTTTATCAAGGTCGAGTTGCTGTGATATAGCCGAGCAACTACGACCATGTGCCTTGATTTTTAGAGATTCTTCAAAAAACTGGCAGAGTGCATAGATTATTTTTTCACCTACTTGCGCACTGTCTTTTTCTGAATCGACTGATTTTAGAATGCCCAGTGCTGAATCGTAGGGACTTAAGTTACCGATAGTATTTTTTTTGGATCGTAATCTACGGTAGAAAAAAAATACGAGCCATAATCCTAGTAGAGTAACGCAAATGCATAGAGCCGTATATTGCCAAACCGAGAGCAATGGTATGTCCAAGGTCCCACGAATACGATCAAGTGATGGACCAGGTGGTAATTCAGGCAACGAATTAGCGGATGCGCTGTTACTGAGTAATATTACTACTAATAATCTGAAACTTAATAAAAGCATTAGTTACGTGTCGCTCTGCGCGCAAAGAGTCGGCGTAAGGCAGGGATATACGCTTGGTCGGTACTTGCCTCTATCCAGTCGAGCCCTCTTTTACGCATTTGCTGGTTAAAAATATCGCGGCTGCGCAGTGCTTGTTTTTGGTAATCTGTGCGGATACCGGAACTACCTGTATCAACTTCTACTAGTTCGCCGGTTTCAGCATCCTCTAAAGTAATTAATCCTATATTGGGAAGTTGGCTCTCACGCGGATCGCTTAGCGCAATACTGATTAAGTCATGCCGCTGATTAGTTAGGGCTAGTGTAGCGAAAGTTTGGGCATCACTTTCCTGAAAATCTGATACTAGAAAGACGACAGCTTTACGCTTTTGTACACGGTTGAGATAATTTAGTGCGACACGATGTCGCGTGCCACGACCTTGAGGCTTAAAAAATAGAATATCGCGAATGACGCGAAGGATGTGACTGCGACCTTTTTTGGGAGGTAGATAGTGCTCAACCTCATCTGTATAAAGAAGTAGACCGACTCTGTCATTATTTAGAGTAGCTGAAAAAGCCAGTACACTAGCAATCTCTGCGGCGTGTTCACGCTTACTTTGTTTAACAGATCCAAAGATGCCAGAGGCACTTAGGTCGATGACTAAAAATAGAGTCAGTTCGCGCTCTTCACGAAAGACTTTAATGTAGGGCTTATCCATTTTAGCGCTTACATTCCAATCAATGCTGCGCACATCATCACCTATACTATATTCGCGGACTTCCTCAAAGTCCATACCGCGCCCTTTGAAGGAACTGTGATATGCTCCAGAAATAGAGTCGGTAACTAATTGACGGCTGCGTATTTCTATTCGGCGAACTTTTTTAATTATATCAGATGGGGTCACTTTCAAAGATTTGTTTAGCTCCTAAATCGCGTAGTATTTGCAACGGTAAATTATTTGGCATGCCGCGCACTAGGGGATAGGAATAGCTTCAAAAATAGACTGGACTAGATCTTCACTGCTCATGCTTTCAGCTTCTGCTTCATAGCTTGGAATTACACGGTGGCGTAGCACATCTATGCCGATTTCGCTTACATCTTGCGGTACTACATAAGAGCGACCTTCCATTAAGGCCCAAGCTTTGGCTGCAAGCGTTAAATTAATTGTAGCGCGTGGACTTGCGCCGAATTGTATGTATTGACCGATTTTCATGCCGTAGTCTTCTGGATGGCGAGTCGATGCGACTAGGTTGACAATATAATCCCTTACTTTCGTATCCACGTATACTTCATTAACATACTTACGCGTTTGTCGAATCGCAGCTAGTGTCGTAACTGTGTCGACCTCTAGACTTGGGGCAGTAGATGCCATACGGTCGAGTATTTGCCTCTCTTCTTCCTTGCTCGGATATTCTACCTTGAGCTTGAGCATAAAACGATCGACCTGAGCTTCTGGCAGAGGGTAAGTGCCTTCCTGGTCGATCGGATTTTCAGTCGCTAGAACTAGGAATGGTTCCGGTAGAGGAAAAGTTTCTTCTCCTAATGTTACTTGTCGCTCTTGCATAGCCTCAAGTAACGCACTTTGCACCTTAGCAGGCGCGCGATTTATCTCGTCTGCCAGTATTAGGTTGGCAAAAATCGGGCCCTTACGCGTTTCGAAACTACTCTCTTTTGGATTGTAGATTAGTGTGCCAATAATATCTGCTGGCAGTAAGTCGGGAGTAAATTGGATACGTTTAAAATTGGCATCTGTTGCACTGGCTAATGTGCGAATACTGAGCGTTTTAGCTAGGCCTGGAACACCTTCTATTAGTACGTGACCATTGGCTAGGAGACCGAGTATTAAGCGATCAACAAGATAACTCTGGCCGACAATTACATTACTAATCTCATTGCGTAGTTTTGGTATCCATTCGGTCGAATCCGCAAATTCTACATTACTATCAACTGATATACTCGAATCGTTCATAATAAAAAATAAATCTGTCTCCTTTTATCTAAAATAAGTAATTAATTAAACATTTCTGATCTTCAAATCGTAGGTATTATAGAAATAAACTAATTTTAGTTATAAATAATTGAAACCAATATTAAAAATTCAAAGGAAAAATGATTATTTTTATAATTGTTTTCAATAGTGATAAGACTCTTGAAATAAGAGAGTAACTTGCCGTGTATCAAATATGACCTTTGTTATTTATTAGGGATAATATTTTATTCAAGCAGTCATGCTTAGGCAACTTACTTGAAATAATATAATACCGCATGACATAAATTCATTTTTACAAAAATGAACCTCTCTAAAGTATGACTATTACAAAATTAAGAAATTATATTACCATATCAATTCTTGTCTCGCCCTTACTTATCTTTCAGCAAATCAATGCTGAGATTGTTTTGAACTATGAATTTGACGAAGTAGAAAATACTCCTGCAAGTTCAGCTCAAAACACTGGTACAAGTACTGCAACAGATGCACTGCCCGACTCATACGGTACCATTAACGGACTTGGACAATTAGTCATCTCCGCGAATGAAGGTAGAACTAATGTTAACATGGGTAGTGACATTGTTGCAACCGATAATGTCTACTACCGTATCGACTTTAGCTCGTGGGATACTAATTCAACACAAACCCACACTAAATTTGGTATTCGACTTAGATCAGCAGACTTAGGTGATGGCTCAGTACGTGGTAATGGATCCCTTTGTGTGCGCCTTTCAACAGGCACTGGAGCGACGACTGCTAATGTAAATGTTCAGCCAGCAGAAGGATCTGGTGCTTTCATTTTTGCACAAGGTGGTATAACAAATCCAAGCACAGCAGGACTTAGTATAATTTTAGTAGCAAACCTAGCAAACGATACATTTACTGTCTTCACCGACATAGGTCGCACGGGTACTTATTCTAGTTCTGCAGCCGCTACGGATATACCACTAAATATTGCCGGATTCACTGACTTCAGTGCTGTTAATGCTCTTGTTTTTGACACGGGAGGTGGCGTAGTAAACATAGATAGCATCTCCCTGGGAACAGATTTTAATGAAATATCGGGAGCTAGTGGCGACGATACTGGCACAGGCGACAGTGGTGACACAGGCGACAGTGGTGACACAGGCGACAGTGGTGGCACGGGCGACAGTGGAGGAGACGATGATACAAGTTCAACTCCTTCGGTCTTGTTTCTCTATGAGTTTGACGAAGCATTAGATACTCCAGCTTCATCTGTTACCAGTAGCGGAACTCGTGATTCGCTTGTTTTGAGCGATAGTTATGGATCTACCAATGGTAGTGGGCAGTTGGTCATTTCTGCTGATGCGGGTCGCGTAAATACGAACATACCAGGAGAGGTACTATCTGGTTTGGTATTCTACCGAATTGATTTTGCCTCTTGGGATAGCTCAGGGGAGCAATTTAATACAAGATTCGGCTTTAGAGTAAGAAGTGGGGATACTGACGATACCCCATCGAATAAATTTTTAGAAGTTAGTTTAACTGTTAATAATTCAGAGAATAATGCGAACGTAAACACCACCGCTAGTGGTACGTATGAATATTTACAGGGTGGCATACAAAATCCAAATGCGGATGGAGTAAGTTTTATTCTCGGTATAGATACAACGGCAGATACCTATTCACTTTGGTGGGATAGTGGCTTTAGCGGTACTTACACGGCAATAACCGAGAATATACAACTAAATCTAGGGGGTGAAACAGACTTCGAAAGAGTCAATGGACTTACTTTTGACCCAGGAGGTGGCGTACTTCTTGTGGAGCGCATTGCTGTTGATACTGACTACAGTGTAATTACTAACCTTTACGGTAGCGACGCAGGCGACGGCGGTGATACAGGCGACGGCGGTGATACAGGCGACGGCGGTGATACAGGCGACGGCGATGATACAGGCGACGGCGATGATACAGGCGACGGCGATGATGGCAGTACAGCTGTAGAGTTATTGCAGCAGCAAGTCGACGACTTAACTGCGCAGCTTACAGCTCGTCCTACTCTTGATCAGGTCAGAGACGTGCGCGGGGCTGATGCAGTGCTTATTTCTGTCGATGCTAACCAAGCTACCATAGCGATGGATCTTGAAACTAGCGACGATTTAGGTACATGGACAATTGAGGGTAATGTTTCTACTACTATACCTATTGACTCTGGCGAGGATATTAAGTTCTTCCGATTCAGGATGTCAGATAACGGCAGCGATTAAGAACATAAGTCTCATGCTTTTTTGTAGAACTCCCGAGTGCAAATAGGCACTTGGGAGTTTTCGTATTTTAACAGTCTTTTTAATATTAGTATTTATAATGTTCTAAGATATACTATTTTAGCATTATTAATGTATAATATATTAATGCATTTAGTTAGTTCTTGTTGTTGTCTAGAAAATTAAAATGAAGAAATTATTTTTATTATTTAGTTATTTAATTATTTCTTCATTCTCAATCGCAGAGATAGTATTAAGGTATGAGTTTGAGGAACTTGCTGGCACTCCATCTAACCAAGCGGTAAATGATGGCTCTGGTTTAAATACTAATGAACTAGCTAGCTCATTAGGGACGATTAATGGCAGTGGTCAGCTTGTCATTTCTGCTAATAGTGGGCGTGTTAATACCTCTATGGGTAGCGACTATGTCGATTCCAGTAATATTTACTACAGAATTGATTTTAATTCATGGGATACAGGGCTCTCTAATACGCATACTAAATTTGGGGTACGTTTACGCTCGGCAAATTTGGGCGACCCAGGTGCGCGTACAAATGAGCCTATTTGTGTAAGGCTATCCAGCGGTACAGGTTCTGCTGCAAATTTGAACATACTTTCTACCGAAGGTACAGGAGAGTATGTCTTCATCCAGGGTGGTATTGGTAATCCTAATTACGATGGATTAAGCGTTATAATTGGATTAGATTTAGATGAAGACACATTTACAATTTTTACTGACAACGGATACACTGGAAATTTCTCAGCATCCCCTGGAGCTCTTAATTTAGCTCTTAATATAGATGGCAAAACAGATTTTAGTGAAGTTAATGCTATTATCTTAGATCCTGGTGGTGGAGTCGTAAATATAGATCGTATTGCTTTAGGCACAGATTATGAAGAGATAGCGAATTTACCTTTACCTGATCTAAATTCTGGTGACAATGGAACTGGTAGTGGAGGTACTGGAGATGGTTCTGATGACGGGGATGACATCGACAATGGTGGGGGAAGTTTGGGTAGTGGATTTACTGGAGAACTCTCTTCCGATCTAAACGTACTTTTTATCGTCTGTGATGATTTGAATGATTTTGAGGGCGTGTTTGGAGGTCATCCCCAAGCGCAGACTCCCCAGATAGATGCACTAGCAGCACAATCTATTAGGTTTGTGAATGCTCACACCAATGCTCCAATATGTGGACCCAGTCGGTCTTCTTTTATGACAGGTATATATCCGCATAATTCAAAAATATTTGGTTTTGAAAATTGGTACAATCCTGGGAGAACTGGATTTACGGTTAATTCAATTTTACAAAATTCTAAGACCTTGCAGCATTACATGCGCGATAATGGTTACGACTCTTATGGTTCAGGAAAGTTGATGCATTATGACCTGCGAGATAATTATGTATATCCAGCGGGACATCCAGAAGCAGGCAATCTCCAAGAGTTTTGGGACGAGTATGGGGACCCTGCGTGGGCGGGGCCGTTTGTTTATAATCAAAACACAGCAAGTGTGGTAAATCATCCAAAAATACCAGATTCCTTCTATCAGGGTGCTGGGTCTTATAATAGTTTATTTGGTTCTTTAGCAGATCTTCCTCGCGGTAATAATAGTAGTAGATGGTGGAATGCTACATGGCAATCTTCTGGATCGTATCGTTATGTAAACGATAATGATCGCGATGATTTGCAAGACGAGAGGGTTAGAAAGTGGGCTACTGAGAAAATCGATGAATTATCAGCGCAAGATCCAAACGGGGAAAACAACAGGTTTATAATGTCTATTGGATTTCACAATCCGCATACTCCGTTTATTGCTCCTAAAGCTTATTTTGATCTATATCCAGTAGAGACCCTTCAGCTACCGCCCCGAATTGAAGGTGACGTAGATGACACGTTTTTTGATAAAAATGTAAAACTTAACCAGTCTACTCTTCATGTGTATCAGTCCATGGTAGACTCTGTTGGTGAGGCCTCAGCAGATGGTACTGTTTACAATAATATAGAAGATTTTATTAAAGCATACTTACAGGCGTATCTAGCGTGCATAAGCTTTGTAGACACTCAAATAGGGCTTTTAATTGAAGCTCTAGATGCGAGTCCCTACGCTGATAATACTGTGGTTATACTGACCAGTGACCATGGCTATGAGTGGGGCGAAAAAGAAGCACTTTCTAAGAATACACTTTGGGAAAACAGCACGCGTGTACCCTTACTAATTCGTGTTCCTGGACTGGAATCTAATAGTGGTAAGCAGGTGGACTCGCCCGTTTCTCTGGTGGACTTATATCCGACTATACGCGATTTATGTGATCTTCATACAGATACAAAAAAGACTCCTCTAGGTCGCGACTTAGATGGTCATAGCTTAATACCCTTATTGCGAGATCCCGATAACGGCTCATGGTCTGGACCACCCGTTGCTTTATCTATGGTTAGTGGACGTAATGGTTCAGTAGCAGGGAATAAAAACTTCGCAGTCCGCTCCCGAGATTGGCGCTATATTCGTTACGAAAATGGTATGGAAGAATTGTATGATCACAGTAACGATCCATACGAATTTACCAACCTAATTGGTTCTGCAGATCCTCTTGTTCAGCAAAACTATGAGCAACTTGTAGTGGAATTATTCTCTTTAGTACCTGAACTAGCTACGGACCCAAAAAATCATCTCGTTGATTCTAGTTTTGAGTGGCTACCAGATGTATCTTCTCCAAATCCTGGCGAAGAGATGTGGTTTACAACAGAAAGTCCTGCTAATGGTTGGCAAATAAAACGTAATAGATTTTATGCTTACAACTACGGTAATTATTCTCTTACTTTTGACCAAAGATGGACAAGCGCGGCTGCGGTACAAACAATAGTAGAGCCACTTAATTCAAATATGCACTATGCACTTTCATTTTGGATGCAAACCAATACGACTGACATGCTTACTGGATCTAATGATGTGGCAGTTAGTGTAGAGCTATGGACTAGTCCTAATGCTGGGGGTACTTACCTGTATCGCGACGATTGGGTGACTAATGTTGAGAATTCTACAGGTGGACAATGGGAGCAATTCAGCGGCATAATTGATGCATCTTTACTAAGTCAGTACCATGGCCATTCTATGCAGCTTCGCATACAGCGAAATGATAATGTAAAACAGATTATTTATCTTGATGAGCTTATATTAGACGCATACCAGCCTAATTCATACGGCCAGTGGGCACGTGAACAAGGTATGAATGCGGTCGGCAAATTATATGATATAGATTCTGACGGATTAAGCGCATTAGAGGAGTACGCATACGGAGGCGATCCGCAGGATTCTGCCTCGACTGGTTTCAGACCAGAGCTTAGTTTGGGTAATAACAATGTTAGTTTTTACTTCCCGCACCGAAAGAATACCACTTTGCAATACCAAGTAGAATATACTACAAATATTAGTAACAATAGCTGGTTAACAGCAGAATTTGTTTTGCCCAGTACTATGGACGAATACGACGAAGATTACTGGAAGGCGATTAGTACCTTTGAGAATACGTCCGACGCATGTTTTTTTCGCACCAAAATTATACCTTAGCAATTACTAGGGGGTTATAGGGAATAGTTTGTTCAGCTTACGGAGGTAAGTAAGATTAATTTTTTTTATTTCTAGTTGATCGTAATGTAACTGTTTTTTTAACAATAAGCATGAATTTATTGATCATATTAATTTCTTTTTTACTAGGTGCATTAATATTCTTTACCTCGATTGTTGCACCTACAGTTTTTAAAAACATACCTCTCGAACAAGGCAGTAAATTCCTCAGAGCATTATTTCCTAAACTTTTTTTATTTGGTTTTTCGGTTAGCCTTATTTCATCATTAATCGCATATAGCATTAATTTTGTAATTTTTATAATATTATTCATATCAGTATCGTTATTCCTTATAAACAGGAATGTGCTAACTCCCAAAATTAATGACTACAAGGATAAAGAATTAGGGGGGGGGGATAAAGAAGCAGGGAAGATATATTCAAAACTCCATCATCTCTCAGTAGGTCTTTTTTTAGCTAACTTAGCTCTCTAAATAACTTCTCTAATACTTTTGATTTAGCTCTCTAAATAAACGTAATCCTTAAGCCCTCAGGATGTCCCGACCTTGTACAAGGATACTGACCTAGGAGTCCCTACAAGCCCTTTGCGTTTGTATTTAAGGGGAGCGTAAAGGGGGACGATTTGGGTGACCGTACAGAGGTAAATAAGGTTAATTCTTTGTTTCTTTTCCGAGTTAACGTAGATTCAAAGTAATGGGTGGGTAAGCTGCCTTTGGTTTATTAGGTAGCCTTTTAAGTACCTCTCTGGATTGTAATTATGTAATATGCACTATTCTTATAAGAGGCTAAGGGTATAGTTAAACTTATTAATGAGATCACTCTAGCTTAATGACACACAAGAAATTGATTTCATCTACGATAATTATCGTAGAATTATTTTCTGCTATTGGGGTAAGCGCCCAAATTGGCAGTTACTATTCTACGATTGATGGAAAATCCGGAACTGAGTTAAAAGAAAATCTCAATAGAATAATTGATAATCATAACTCAATTTCATATAATAGGATTTGGGATGCTCATAAAGACCTGTATGGAGACCCAAGTAATACTAATAATATTATATTATTTTATTCACAAGATAGCGTTATTAAAGCGACTCAACAAAGCTCTGGCGGTACTGGTGGTACAGCTTTTAACAGAGAGCATTTATGGCCTAGAAGTTATGGCGTGGATACATCTGGTAGTGATTACACAGATATTCATAACTTAGTTCCAACATATGTAAGCGTTAATAGTTCAAGGAGTAACAAATACTTTGACTATAGTGACCCAGAAGCCGCTGGCTATAGTTCCCCCGCTTACTCCCTTGCTCCCCAATGCTCGAGTACAAGTGAAACATTTGAACCAGGTGATGGACAAAAAGGTAAAGTTGCTAGAGCTATTTTTTATATGACTACCCGTTATGATTACCTAGAGCTAATAAACACTCCTCCTTCAGCGACCCCAGTATCCGGTGGAAATCAAATGGCTCAGCTTAATACGCTTCTAAAATGGAATCGCGATTTCCTACCAACTAACAATGAAAGAATAGTAAATCATAAAATCTATACGTACTATCAAGGTAATCGTAATCCCTACATAGATTATCCAGAGCTTGTTGATGCAGTTTGGGTCGATGGACCATCATGGGGTAAGTGGCGATTAGATAACTTTTCTCTTTCCGAGCTTTTAGACTCAAGTGTATCTGGAGATACTGCTGACCCAGACCAAGATGGGATAAAGAATCTTTTAGAGCGAGCAATGTATACTGATCCTAGAGAAAAAAGCACTACAGGCGCACTTAGCACACAATTAATAAATGGTATTCTTAACATAAGTTTCACTAGAGCAATTGATAGTACAAACCTTAATGCTTCGATAAGACTAGAGAGATCTTTGGATTTAAATAATTGGACTAATGTAGACCTTTCTGAAGCAACAGTTAATACTATTACACCCGAGCAAGAAAAAGTTACTTTATTTTTGGACTTTGTAAGCAGTGGAACATTAGGAAGTGGAGAAAGTCAGACTGCTCCAGCTCAATATTATCGCATAATTGCTATTAATGCAGCAGATGAAAATTCAGATGACAGCTCAGGTGGAGAAACAGATGGAAGCTCAGGTGCTGTAATAGATTATGAAACAGTAACCTCAGGCGGTGGAATAGATTATGAAACAGTAACTATCTTTTCTGAAAACTTTAATAATACCGAACTATTTACAACCAGCTATAACCTATTCTCCGATGGATCTGCTGACTACTTCGGACTAACCGGAGACGATAATGGCATTGAAGCTTACTATGGTGGTTACCCTATCCCATCTGACCTTATTGAATTTACTGGAGCTACAGGTTCTCATATGATTGCTGAAGATTTGAATGGGGAAGGTGCCGAACTGCCAATTACTGTAACTTGGCCAGATTATAATATTATTGGACGAACTGGCTTGGTACTGTCTGTAGATATAGGTGCCTCCACTAATAGTATAGATTCAAATGATGACCTACTTATTGAATACCAAATTGATGACACTGGCTACAATACGCTGTTAGATTTTGATTTTCTTCCTGATTCAGGCGACAGGTTTAATAATGTTTTTGAGCTATCCGGTTCTTTAGGAGCAATAACTCTAAACGAAGTACTTCAGACATTTACTGTTTCAATACCTGAAAATGGCTCAAGCTTAGATCTTCGATTGACCGTTTCACTAAATGCAGAAAATGAAAGCTTCGCTTTAGACAACCTTGAAGTCTCGGCTGCTAGCTCACCATAATATTCGTTAAGCCACATTGCGTGGGGACATATTTTATGTGACAAATTTTGCTACATTCTTAGACCTCAATATGACACTCATATGTATGACGAACTATACAGACTAAAAAATTTGCTCAATATAGCTATCCATTTATTTGTACTATTTGTAAACAGCATCCCTTAAAATACCTCGTCCTCGCACAAGAATTATGACCTAGGAGTCCCTAGAAGCCCTTTGCGTTTGTATTTAAGGGGAGCGTAAAGGGGGACGGTTTGGGTAAGCGTACGGAGGTAAACAAGGGCGATTCTTTGTTTCTTCGATCCCTTGCTATTAGGATAAATTTACCGCCTGCGAAGAGCTACAAGCCCTAGGGCCAGACTTCCAAAAACTAATGAGTAAGTTGAAGGTTCTGGTACAGTAGAAATATTAAAAGAACCAACCATAGAAGGATGATAATTACATATATAAGTTCCTGTATAAGTGCTATAGTCTATACTAGGATCTAAAGTAAAAGTCTGAGTACCACGAAAAGATAAATTGTTTACTAGATCCGTCACGGTACCTGAACTATTATCAGTTATAAACATTCTAAACGGATGACTGGTATTATTACCCGTGAAAATATAAGCCACACCAGCTGTTAAACTATCTGTACCAGAATTGGTAAAATCAAAACTAGTACCATCATCAACACTGAATGTATAATACGGGGCAGTAAAACCAGTTGTGTTAACTAGCACATTTACAGCGTGTAGCTTTAAAGACATAAGAGTGAAAAGAAATATATAAGCAAATACTCGCATTACTTCATAGTTTATGTTAGAAACAATTAAACTCAAGCTAAATTTGTACATACTAAGTCACCCGATTCTCTCGCTTCAAAATGACGGAGTAATTTTTTGAAGGCACTTGATGTATATACATCATCAGTAGAGTGGCCAAACACTACGCCCTTCGATAAACTATAATACCGAACTATTACAAAATTGACCGAATCGGAACGAGCTCGATCAAAGTAATTTCAGTCGGGCAATTAAAGCGCAGAGGCGGCAACCCATGCCTGCGATTAGAGCCAGCACCAGCGGATACATTCAAATAAGGAATACCTATTTTTCGAAAGCCCTTTGCCCACTCTTTGGGCACCGAACTATCAATAACCAAAGGACCATAAAATGGTAAATTTACCTGACCACCATGTGTGTGC
>CABXXS010000016.1 GCA_902516225.1 Puniceicoccaceae bacterium
GAAAGTTCTTATCAGCTTTCTTAATCCATCTTGGGAATACGCGTTCTAGGAAAATATTAGCATCATATTTGTTTTTTTTTGGAAACAATCCTGATAATACCGAAATACTTCTACTGTGACTAATTGATACTTTATGTCCTGCGTTGCTTAGTGCCCTGTAAATTAGATCAACATCTTGATCCAATCCAACTCCGTTCGTTCGAGCTATAATGTTGATTTCAGACATTTAAAATTATTATTTAAATTATAAAATCAATAGATCACAAGTATGTACCCATTAACTAGTTTAAAATACATTATAAGTAATACCATTTTATTAATGGCATGCGTTTCAAGTTTTAAACCGTTTGTGGAACCAAAATCCACTGGTCAAATCGCTGCATAAAACTCTTTCAAGCTCTTGGTTAGTGATCTTGGCATATTCCTCTCTGGTTTCAGATCCTTCAAACTTTACTAGTCTAAATGTTGCCTTTAGCTTACAAGTTCTGTCGTACTTCAATGTTAGTGAGACGACAGATGCGCTAGATTTTTTGGAAAACAGTCCAACTAGCGGTGAAGTCAAAGCGGGTTTTCCGAAAAACTCGGACATTTCACCGTTACTAACACGTTGATCTGCTAATAAAGCTAGTATTTCGCCTTTTTTAATGAATTTAAAAACTTCTAAAAGGCCTACCTTGCGTTTAAATAACTCCATGCCATGGATTTGACGCTGAGAACGGTACCACTTTTCAATATAATCATTTTCTAGGGGTCTATAAATTACTCCAAGTCTTGCGGTTATGCCAAGTTGCTCGAAATGTCCAGGAAAGCAGGAGATTAGCTCCCATGGCCCCATGTGAGCCATAAGTAAGACAACTCCTTTGCCTCGGTCTACAGCGGCTTTGAGCACTTCTAGATTTTCAAACTCAATAAGTGGTGCTCTCCTTTTGATAGGTAAGGCTGAGAATGAAAAACTGCTAAGCAAATTAGCAACGTTTCGGCAAAACACCTCTCTGGTAGCTTCATTAATAGAAACACTATTAATAGATAGGTGCTCTAGATTGCCCTGAATGCTAATCCACCGCCGCGCAATACTTAAGTTATTCTCAACAGTTATCCGGCGACTGGTCATTAATTTCCAGCAAATCCAGCCAATTTTTTCACCTAGTTTATAAGCTACTTCTAGCGGTAAGAGTTTTATCAAACCAATAGATAAGCGCATAAAGATATACTGTAAGTAATTGAAAAATCCTGAATGCGTTTTATTTTTAGGCGGATGGTGTTTCACAACTTAAAAGAAGTTTATTAGGCTAGTGCTTGCAAGTATGCATAGCTAAGGATTTTATTTTATGAAGTTTATTCTTGGTTAATTAGTAGCTTTGTATTTTGGCACTCCTTTCTTTGGGAGTCCACCGAGTATTATTACTAACGTCTCAATCTCACGCTTCTGAAATTGTATTAAGTACATGCAGGAGTATAAATTAAGTATTTCTAATAATTGGTGCTCGTATAATCGTAGATTTTGTGTTTTGTCTCAAGGATTGCGATGAACACTATAGACTTTGATAAATTAGAAGGGCTTGAGGGCTTTGAAAAGTTAGACATAGCTGACCTCCACTATGCCGGAGACCGCCGCTTTGCGGAGAGTGGATTATCCTACTACCGTCAGTTCGCTGTGGAGAATTTGGAGTGGGACGAGAGTAAAAAAGTAATGACGGCATTAGTACAAGGACGCCGCTACCACCCTTATAAGGTCTTAATGCGTGTTAGCGGCGGAAATTTATTGCTAGAATGCGAATGCTCCGACTGGGAGAACTACGGTGACTGCAAACATTGCGTAGCTGCTTCTGCTGCTATGTTTTTGGCGGTTCAAGGCCAGAGTGTCGCTGGTTATGATATGCCAGATGATTATGCACAAGAGCTTCGAAAGCAGTTGGGCTACAGGGATGTTGGTGGGGTTGGTCATGCTGGCGAAGAGCAGATAGAGGATTTAGCGACTGAATTTTTGCTTACTGATGTTGATATCCAAGGTGGTCTAAGTTTTACGATCGAAGGTGCGGTTCCTAAGTCTTTTCTGGCTTCCTTTGACATCATCTTAGACAGTAGCTACGGCTTCCGCCTTTCTAGAGAATTCACTCTATCTAACCCAGAAAATGATTTTGTTAAGTTTTTAAAAGAGGCTATTGATGCAAATATATCTATATCTAGTGCGTTAGAAGGTGATGTGTCCGAGTTAATAATGATGCCTGGTGAAGCAACGCTGGAAATACAATATGATCTATCTAAAGGTCGAGTGTCGCGGCGTATGCATTTTACGGATCAACTAGGTGAGATACTTGAAGTAATACATCTGATCCCGAGGTGCTCTTTGATTTTCCTCTCAGATGGACGCGTATGTCAGGTTCAAAATAATGATTTGGGAACTGCGGGAGATTTAGGGCCAATCCGTATGGACTTAGAGGAAGATGCCTTTAATGAGCAAAATATAAGTCCTTTGTCTTCGAGTGCATTTTATCAATATAAAATAGACGGTCGAAAGAGAAAGCTACGCTCGCTAAAGCCGGCACAGGCTAGCATAGAGCTTGATTTGAGTGCGATGGAAAACGTAGCAGGAGAATGGGAAGCTTTCGAATTTGATATTTTCTTAAATTTGGATGGCCAACGCGCTGAGCTCTATGAATTACAGTCTCGCTTTCTGGGTTCTGTATTACACGTGTATGGTGACAAGTTACTAAGTGCTAAGCGAAGAGTGCGTGCTTTGTGTGATTTATTGCGTAGAGTTCTTTCTTCTGATCCGCAGGTAATAGACCCGGATCTATCCATCTATGCGAGCGATTACCCGGAGCTATTTGATAAAAACTACCGAGTTAGCGTCTGTGGAGCAGTTAATAATCTACTTAAATTAGTTGATGAATTTGGTGCAGATTTTGAGGTAAGTTTAGCAGATTCAACAGGTCAACGCTGGTTGCGAGGTGGATTAGATTTACGAAAATTTGCTATGTTACTCTTTAGTCTAAGCGATCTCTCTAGTCGTTCTGATCTGGTCGCTCTTGAGGAAGGTAGAATCGAATTATCGCACACTGGGTTTGGGTCGGAATCCTTACAACGGATTGTATCTGTCTGCCGAACCTTAGGTGTAAAAGTGCAATTTAATGAGCAAGCAATCCGATCCGAGCCACTTAGTATCTCTGTTGATACACTTGCCTCAGGTTCCGAGATTGATTGGTTCCGCTTGCATCCATCCATCAGCTGTGGCGAGCGTACGATCGACCCAGAAGAGTGGCAAAAGCTTATTTTAGGACAACTCTTAATCGAAGACAAAGACGGTGCTTTGATCATGCCACAGTTGGAAACGGAAACTGGGGGACTTGAATTGCTGACAGAACTTTTGCGGCCTCAGCGACGAAATCGAGACGAAAATAAACCTAGCGGATCTGGTGGCTTGCAAGTCTCTCGATTAGAAATGCTAGATTGGATAATGTTACGTAAGCATGGAGTCAAAGTTACTTTACCAGAAGAAGCAGAAAAACTATTTACTAGTCTTGCCCAGTTTCGGGGTGTAGGAAGTTTTACTAAACCTCTAGCTCTTGTAGCGGAACTTCGCCCCTACCAAGAAGAAGGCTGCGCTTGGATAGACTTCCTCTATAAGCATAGATTCGGCGCTTGCTTAGCGGACGATATGGGGCTGGGAAAAACTGTGCAAACTATTGCATTTTTAGCTGCTTATTTTGAACGAATAACTCCGCCTAAGGCTGCTAATGTTCTCATCGTACTGCCCCCAAGTTTAGTGTTTAATTGGCAGGAAGAGTTTGCACGTTTTGCACCAAGTTTAAATGTCGTAGACTGTATTAAGAAGTCCAGTTGGGCAGGTGCGATTAAAGAAGCTCAAATCGTACTGACTACTTATGAGCGTGTTCGACTAGACGCGGAGTTGCTTAACTCGTATCATTTCGAGATCGTAGTTTTCGATGAAGCTCATAACCTTAAGAATGTGTCCGCTGCACGCACTAAGGCAGCTGCACTTATTAATCGTAGGTTTACGCTTTGTCTAACTGGTACACCCGTTGAGAATAACGCTTCAGAGTTTTATTCTGTTATGTCTGCTGCTGTACCAGGTATTTTTGGCACACTGAAATCCTTCAATGAATACTTCCGAGAGTCACCAGAGCGTATACTGTCTCGTTCACGCCCTTTTGTTCTCCGCCGTACTAAGGAAAAGATTCTCAAAGAACTCCCGAAAAAGGAGGAGCATGAGTTATTTTTGGAAATGTCGCCGATGCAAAAAGAAATCTACACGCGCACGGTTTCCGAGGTTAAAGCAGAGGTCGCACAGGCATATGATGATCGACCTGAACAGCAGGCAGGTATTGTCGCTCTAGCTGCGATATTACGCCTACGTCAGGTCTGTGTTAGCCCAGAACTTTTAGGTAAGCACTTGCCCGAACATGCACCTAAATTCGCATATATGGCTGATAAGCTAGAGGAGCTTCAATCGGAAGGACACGGCGCACTTATCTTTAGTCAATTCATTGGTGGACTTAATCAGATGGAAGCCGTAGCGAAAGAGCGGGGTATTGACTATTTACGCATGGATGGCCGCACTCCTATTGCGAAGCGTAAGGAGATAGTTAATGCATTTCAGAGCGGAAATGGCCCTGCATTTTTCTTTATTAGTCTGAAGACTGGTGGCGTAGGTCTTAATCTGACTCGTGCCAATTATGTTTTTCATCTCGACCCTTGGTGGAATCCTGCTGTCGAGAATCAAGCAAGTGATCGTGCGCACCGCATAGGGCAGACTAGATCCGTATTTGTACAGAGGCTTATAATGCAGCACTCAATCGAGGCGCGCATGCTAGAACTTAAGGCGCGCAAGGCTGAATTATTTCGACAATTAGTGGAAGAGCCTGGTGAAAAAACTGCAAAAGCTGGTTTATCGCGTGATGATTTTGATTACCTTCTTAATGGCTGAAATTTTCATTGATCTGTCGCCCATAATCCTCACGTATGCTCAACTAAAGTACGCATCTGTATTTAGCCTGTCTTTTTGCTGGCTTGACTGAGTAGCAGTCCTATCTGCATCTTTATTCTTCATAAATTATGATCGATATTAAGCTATTACGAGAGCAAGCGGATTTTGTTCGTGCTGCCATTGATAAGAAAAAATTTAATGCTGACATAGATGCAGTATTAGAACTCGACGTTGCGCGTCGGGCTAAAATAACGGATGCAGAGAAGGCCCGTGCTGCGCAAAAAGCGACTAATATCGAGATGGCAAAGCTGAATAAGGGTTCACCAGAGTTTCAAAGTAAGATAAATCAGATGAAGGCCATAGCTGAGAAAGCAAAGGAATTAGAAGCCTCTGCGAAAGATGCTAACGAGGCTTTTCAGAAAGCATTTTTATCAATTCCTAATTTACCTGATCAATCGGTGCCCGTGGGCAAAGGTGAGGAGGATAACGTCGTGGTCTCTACATGGGGAGACGCCGATGCAAATTTTCCTCACGCACTGCCACATTTTGACATTCCCTGGTTTGAGTCGCGTATCGATTTCGCTCGTGGAGTGAAAGCTACAGGAGCAGGGTTTCCCTTTTATGTTGGGGAGATGTCTCGCCTTGTCCGTGCTTTGATCAATTTCTTTTTGGAAGAAGCCCGTCAAAATGGTTACCAAGAAGTCCTACCTCCTATTTTGGTTAATGCTCAAAGCGCTACTGCGACGGGTCAACTTCCTGATAAAGAAGGACAGATGTATGCCGATGAGAATGAAGGTCTTTATTTAATCCCAACTGCGGAGGTGCCTGTTACAAATTTCTACAGAGACGAAGTTATCGAAGCGGATAAAATGCCAATTTATCGCTGTGCTTACACGCCTTGTTTTCGGCGTGAAGCTGGCAGTTGGGGTGCGCATGTGCGCGGCCTTAACCGCCTGCACCAATTCGATAAGGTCGAGCTAGTTAAGTGGACAGACGCAGAGAGTAGCATGAAAGAGCTTGATAATCTAAGGATGGATGTAGAGAGCACTCTACAGAAGTTGAATTTGCCTTACCGAGTACTTTGTATGTGCACTGGTGATATCGGATTTCCTCATGCCAAACAGTACGATCTCGAAGTATTCGCTGCCGGACAAAAGCGCTGGCTTGAGGTTTCTAGTTGCTCTAATTTTACGGACTTTCAGGCCCGTAGGGCAGGTATTCGCTATCGAGGATCAGATGGCAAATTAATCACAGCGCATACACTAAACGGTTCTGGCCTAGCTGTGCCACGGGTTCTTGCTTCTATTTTAGAAAATAACCTGCAAGAAGATGGTCGTGTTAAAGTGCCCGAGTGCTTGCAATATTGGATGCAGCAAAAATTTATTGGGGAGCCTAGTTGATGCAATCTGTTTTATCTTATGAGGGCTTGCGCCCGTTCACACATTAGAAATTAAATATATTATGGAAATTATAATCGAATCACTGCGCTCGGGTAATTTAGCCGCTTGGATAGGATTGCTTTTAGTAGCCATTGTCGTTATCAAACTACTTTTTAAATTTAGTAAGTTGCTTGTTCTTATTGGCATATTGGTTGCTCTAGGATTTGGATTTGTAGCTTTATTTCCAGAGTGTACCGAACTTGTTACGAACTTGCTGCGTACTGATACATTCGAAATTACTCCTACACAATAGTGGGATTATTGAGTCGACTAAATGCGGATCTTGTTACAGTCCTAGCTTAGATGTTAAAGCAGGCACAAAGCGCAATTACTCCTACCCGAGAGGAAGACTATCCGGAATGGTATCAGCAGGTCGTAAAAGCAGCTGATTTAGCGGAGAGTTCGCCTGTGCGCGGTTGTATGGTGATAAAGCCTTGGGGATATGCCATCTGGGAAAATATCCAGCGCGACCTAGATCGACGTTTTAAAGAAACCGGTCACAAAAATGCTTATTTTCCGCTTTTTATACCGGTGAGTTTTTTGCAAAAGGAGGCGGAACATGTAGATGGTTTTGCTAAAGAGTGTGCTGTGGTCACTCATTCTCGTCTTGAGGCCGACGACAACGGTAAACTCCAGCCAGCAGGCCCACTCGAAGAGCCTCTCATCGTCCGTCCTACCTCCGAGACTATAATTGGTGAGCTTTTTTCAAAATGGGTTCAGTCCTATCGTGACCTCCCGCTACTTATTAATCAGTGGGCAAACGTCGTTCGCTGGGAGATGCGTACCCGCTTATTTCTGCGCACTGCTGAATTTCTATGGCAAGAAGGTCATACCGTTCATGCAACAAAAGAAGAAGCAATGGCAGAGACGCGTCAGATGCTTGAAGTTTATGCCGACTTCGCGGAAAACTTCATGGCAATGCCAGTTATAACTGGAGAAAAAACACAAGCGGAGCGCTTCCCAGGTGCAGATGCTACTTTCGCAATTGAAGCGATGATGCAAGACCGTAAAGCTCTCCAAGCGGGCACTTCACACTTTCTTGGTCAGAATTTTTCCAAGTCCAGTAACATTAAATACCTCAGTGCCGAAGGAAAAGAAGAGTTTGCTTGGACGACTTCATGGGGTGTTTCTACACGTCTGGTAGGTGGTCTCATTATGACACACTCTGACGACGATGGCCTAGTACTGCCTCCACGCATTGCTCCCTCGCATGTTGTTATCATTCCAGTTACACCTAAGGATGAGACGCGTAAGCAGGTCATCGACTACTGTCTCGAACTCAAGAAACAATTACAGGATCAGAGCTATATGGACGTGCCTGTACGCGTTGAGTTCGACGATCGCGATATGCGTGGTGGTGAAAAAACTTGGAGTTGGATTAAGAAGGGCATTCCGATCCGTGTTGAGGTGGGGCCTCGCGATATGGAAGCAGGCAGTGTCTTCGTGGGTCGCCGTGATCGAGCACCAAAAGACAAACAGAGCATGCCATTAAAGCAATTTGTTGGTGGTATTGCTAATCTGCTCGATGAGATGCAGGCTCGTTTATTAGCTAAGGCTAAGTCCTTTCAGAAAGAAAACACTCAAGATATTACAAATGAGACTGAATTTGTCGAATTTTTCACACCAAAGAATACGAGTTCTCCTGAAATTCATGGTGGCTTCGCATCAATGGGATTCTGCTGTGATCCTGAGCTAGAAGAGAATATTTCTAAGAAATATAAAGCTACTGTTAGATGTATTCCTGATATTTCGGCGGAAGAAGTTGTTCCTTGTGTTTTTACTGGCTTACCAGGTAAGCGTGTAATTTTTGCCAAGAGTTATTGAACGTTAGCAAATTCATAGGTCATACAGTTCTTTATTTAATCGATGCCAAATCTCTATTTTAAAACCATCGCTGAACTAGCAGTTATGCTGGATGCAGGCGAGACTAGTTCGGTAGCCATCACGCAAGCTGTCATCGACCGAGCAAGCGCGGTCGACGGTCAAGTTAAAGCTTTTCTTTCTTTTGATGTAAAAGACGCTTTAAAACAGGCGAAGGCTTCCGACCAGCGTCGTTCCGAAGGTAAATCCCTTGGTCTATTAGATGGCATCCCCGTAGGGATAAAAGATACTCTGGCTGTTAAAGACCACCCACTGTGTTGCGCATCTAAAATTTTAGAGAATTATGTTTCTCCTTTTGACGCTACTTGTATTTTAAAACTTCGAAAGGCTGGTGCAGTTATATGGGGGCGACTCAATATGGACGAGTTTGCTATGGGCTCGTCTACCGAGAACTCCGCTTATCAGACCACATCTAATCCGTGGGATTTAGAGGCTATTCCCGGCGGCTCATCAGGGGGTAGTGCAGCGGCATTAGCTGCCGGTGAGGCCATTGCTACCTTGGGTACTGATACAGGTGGCTCTATTCGTCAACCAGCTGCTTTATGTGGTGTTGTAGGAATGAAGCCAACATATGGTCTAATTTCACGTTATGGCATAGTCGCATTTGCTTCTTCGCTTGACCAAGTCGGCCCATTCGCTCGTACAGTCGAGGATGCTGCTATTTTAATGGAAGCCATGTTGGGAAAAGACCCACTTGATTCTACGTCTATTGCTCCAAAAGGTGAGACAGGCTATGCTTCTGTTTTGAAGAATAAAAAAGGTCCTTGGAAGCTGGGTGTGCCGCAGGAATTTTTTGGAGAGGGTATACATCCCGAGATAAAATCTAATATCGAAAAAGCCGTTGAATGGTATAAAGCACAAGGATGTGAAATTGTTAATATTTCGCTGCCGCATTCTGAGCTGGCAGTGCCAGTTTACTACATTATTGCAACTGCTGAGGCCTCTTCAAATCTCGCTCGATTCGATGGGGTACGTTATGGCCTTCGTAGTGACGATTCTAAGGACGCTTTGTCTGTCTTTACGAAAAGTCGAGGTGAGGGATTTGGCGACGAAGTAAAACGTAGGATCATTCTAGGCACATATGTACTTAGTTCTGGTTATTATGATGCCTATTATTTGCGTGCGCAGAAGGTTCGTCGCTTAATCTTAGGTGACTTCGAGAAAGCTTTTGATCGAGTAGATGCCATACTAACGCCAACTTCTCCCACGCCCGCTTTCAAGCGCGGCGAACGCAGCGAAGACCCACTTTCTATGTATTTAAGCGACATATATACAATTTCGGTGAATCTTGCGGGAATTCCTGCCATTTCGATCCCTAGTGGCTTTACTAAAAGCGGCTTACCTATAGGTTTACAAATTATAGGTAAAGCCTTTGGTGAGGCTGATATGTTCGCGGTCGCTCACGCCTTTGAACAAGGGCATAGTTACACCCGGCAAACACCAAATCTATAAATATAATTTCAGTGGTTCTCTCTTTAGTAATTCCTAATTCATGAAATACGAAGTCGTCATCGGACTTGAAATTCACGTCCAAATTAAAACACGAACCAAGATGTTCACAGCGGCTCCTTATGTGTATGGCGCACCACCAAACACTTTGACGGATGCGGTTGTTCTGGGGTTGCCTGGCAGCTTGCCTGTGCTTAACCATACTGCAATAGAACAGTGCACAAAGCTGGGCCTCATGCTTAACTGCGAGATTGCAAAGGAGTGCAAGTGGGACAGAAAAAATTACTTTTACCCGGACTCACCAAAAAACTATCAGCTCACCCAAAACGAGGAACCACTTTGCGCAGGAGGTAAGCTAGAGATTGAGCTACCTGGACCATCTCGTAATATTGAAGGTGAGCACCGATGGGTTGCGCTAAATCGTATTCATCTTGAAGAGGACCCTGGGAAGCTAACTCATGGACCTTTTGAAACGACGATTGATTTTAATCGCGCAGGTGTACCACTAGCCGAAATCGTGACAGAGCCTGATTTGTTTTCCTCTACTGAGGCAGTTGCGTTCTTGAATTGTCTGCGTAATGCGATTGTCTATGCTGGTATATCAGATTGTGATATGGAGAAAGGACAAATGCGTTGCGATGCTAATGTTTCTCTTCGTGTTTCGGGGTCTGAAAAGTTAGGCACACGTAGTGAGATGAAGAATCTTAATTCTATTTCTAATGTGAAAGCTGCTATAGAATACGAGGTCCTGCGCCAAACAGAAATACTGGAACAGGGTGGTAGTATTGTTCAAGAGACACGACGCTGGGATGTAGAGAGTGCTCAAAGTTTCTCATTGCGTAGTAAAGAGGATGCCCATGACTACCGATATTTTCCAGACCCAGACCTCATGCCTGTACAGATGGATGGTTCTCGTGTAGCGGAACTAAAAGCCGAGTTACCTGAGCGCCCGCTGGATAAGCAACGTCGCTATCAAAAGGATTTAGGCCTGCCATTTACCATTACATCTGTAATTTGTGTAAATCGCGATTTGAGCGAGTTCTTCGAGGATGCTCTAAAAATATATTATGCACCTAAGCAGATTGCGAATTATATCGCTAATGACCTACTTCGTGAGCTTTCTTCAGTTTCTGTTTATGGCGAGTCTGCTCACTGTGTTCAGCAGTCCAAGCTCACGCCCTCTCATATTGCCATACTTGCTAAAATTATCGACGAAGACGTAATTTCTAAACAGATCGGAAAAGAGGTTTTTGTGGAGATGTTTCAGACTGGTCAGATGCCCGATTTGATTGTGAAGCAGAAAGGGCTTTCTCAAAGTGACGATATCAGTGAGATAGAATCCTTATGTCGTCAGGCTATTTCAGCTAACGCTAAAGCTGTATCTCAGTACAAAGAGGGTAACGAAAAAGCACTCAACGCACTAAAAGGTCCAGTTATGAAGGCGACTAAAGGAAAGGCTAATCCCAAGATATTAGATCAAATACTGAAGAAATTAATAGATGCACAGTAGGCAATAACTAATATTTTATTGGTAATTAAAGTCTAGTTTTAACGAAGGCGATTAGTTGTTTTACTAACGGAATACGGCGATAGACTATGTCTGTTGGATCCCAGTAGTCTTGATGGAATATGACTTTTCCCTCAGAGTTAAAACGCATGTGGCTGACCCCAATAGATTCTTCCCAAGTGCCTGGCGGAGTCTTTTTAAAGTCCAGCCGCATTGTCCAATCAAAATAGTAATCTCCTCCGCTGCGAGCAACTCGGTTAAAAATAAACTCCGCTTGATGTAAGGGTTTGAGCCCTGCAAGCATGTAATCTCGAATGTCTTCTGAACTGCTATATTGTTTGAATGCATCTCGGAAATATACATCGGTCGCGTAAACTTGAGTTACATTTTCTGAAAGATTGCCTTTACTATAATCACTAAAGAGTGCGACGACGCGTTTTATCATAGCATCTTCGTCTGCCGAGTTAGCAATTTGATTGTATTTTTTTGGATCAGTTGATTCGAGAGCTTGCTGATAGTCTGCGTCAGGAACGGTTTGTGTATGCATATTTTGAGTACTGTTACATGCAACGAAGCAAAGCGACGAAGCACAGATTAGGATTAAAAATAATGATTTTATTAAAAACATGTTATTCCATCGTTGTATCTCGATAAACCTTACGCTTGATGTAAGGAACATCCCTGAAAGACGAATATTATATTTATTATGGGCATTTTTATAAAGTTGGCCGAATACGGTTTTTTCTGTGATTCAATTATACGATGGGGTATTAGGAAATTACTAGCTGCAAGGCTTGTAGCTATTACTAAAGATTCCATAACAGACAAGGAATGGATTACACGTTTAGAGAGTGGATCCTTAGCAGTAGAAACTGAAGCTGCCAATTCACAGCACTATGAAATACCAGCATCTTATTTCAGTTCGGTCTTAGGAATTCATGTTAAATATAGTAGCGGTTTTTGGCCTGATACAGGTACTAGCTTAAATGAATCAGAAGCTATCATGCTCCAACTCACATGTGAGCGAGCCGAATTGAAGGATGGTCAACGGATCTTGGAGTTAGGTTGCGGTTGGGGCTCGCTATCGCTTTGGATGGCATCTCACTACCCTAAAAGCACAGTTGTAGCAATTAGCAACTCACATAGTCAGCGTGCTTATATCGAATCTAAAGCACAAGAGCGCGGGCTAAATAATTTACGTGTCTTAACTTGTGACATTAATGAGTATTATCCAGAGGGGACTTTTGACCGCGTGGTATCAGTCGAGATGTTTGAACACGTACGTAATCACCGCCAGTTGCTGAACTTAATAAATGATTGGTTAGTGCCAGGAGGTAAATTATTCACCCACATATTTAGTCACTGTAAGTACACATATCTTTTTGACGTTAAAAGTGATAGTGATTGGATGTCACGGTATTTTTTTACTGGTGGTATAATGCCTTCTGCTGAACTTTTGAATATAGCTTCTGGTTCATTGAATGAGGAAGCTCGTTGGACAGTGAATGGAAAGCACTATAGCCGCACATTGGAAGCCTGGCTCAAGAGGCACGATGCGGAAATCACATCTGTTGATAAAGCATTCATAGATTGTTATGGAAAGAAAGAAGCCAAGGTATGGGGGCAAAGATGGCGGATATTCTATATGGCATGCTCCGAACTTTTTGCTTACAACAACGGGGAGGAGTGGCCCGTAATGCACTACCTATTTGTTAAACCTATAATTGAGCTATCAAATGAAAACTGAGTGCAAGTCAGGTCAGAAAGTAGCCGTAGTCGGTTGTGGTGTAGCTGGTCTTACTGCTGGTTGGTTATTAGCGCGTAAGCATGATGTGCATTTTTTTGAAAAAAATGATTACTTAGGTGGGCATACCCGAACACTGACAATACAAGACGGACCTGATGCTGGCACAGCAGTGGATACAGGATTTATAGTCATGAATCACCGTAACTATCCACAGTTTACAGAGGTATTGGCGCAACTTGGTGTAAAACTGGAAGATAGTTCGATGACTTTTAGCTACTTCGATCTAGAAACTGAATACGGATATGCAGGTAATAGCTTATCCACGTTCTTCCCAAAACTTAGTTATTTAATTAAACCTGAGCACTGGAGTTTATTGCGAGATCTTTGGTGTTTTTCTAGAATAGGATATCGTGATTTAAAAAGCGGATACCTTGAGGGAAAAATGCTTGGGGAATATTGCTTATCACGTGGATTTGGGTCAGCATTTCTTAATCATTATCTCTACCCAATGGGTGCTGCGATTTGGTCCTCACCAATTAAACAGATGCAGCGTTTTCCTGCGCAACCTTACCTGCATTTTCTTGAAAATCATGGCTTACTTAGACTGACTAATCGTCCTCAGTGGCGTTATGTCAGTGGGGGCAGTCGTAACTATGTTCATGCTATGATGAAGCATTTTATAAATAAGCCTCAGCTTAATTCCGCACCAAAAGACATTCAAAGGCACGGGAACGGTGTTACACTTTTTACTAAGGAAGGTGAAGCGCTTGAATTCGATCAAGTAGTGATTGCTACACATGCAGATGAAGCACTTAAACTTTTAAGAGATCCAAGCGGTGAGGAGCGCCAACTTCTTTCCCCGTGGAGTTATCAAGAAAATGAGGTCGTCTTACATACTAGCAGCACATACTTACCCCCCAACCGTAAACTTTGGGCATCTTGGAATTTTATTCGCGAGCCAGGGCATTCGGATCAACGTCCAGTGTCTGTTAGTTATTACATGAATAGATTGCAAAATCTAAAGACCGAGCGGGACTATGTAGTCACACTTAATCCTGGTAATGACATACCTGAGGAGAATGTAATTAACCGTACAACTCTTACGCATCCACTTTATTCCTTCGAATCGATGCTTACTCAGTCGCCGCTTAAAGCGAACAACGGACGTAATCATACATGGCTATGCGGTAGCTATTTTGGATACGGTTTTCATGAAGATGCAGTATGTTCTGCGGTAGAAGTGGCTAAAGGATTCGGGGTAGATTTATGATAAGACACTCACAGATCTTTCGAGGAAAGGTCGTACATGAACGAATGGGTCCTCGCAGGCATAAATTTAGTTACCCTATGACTTTTTTTAGTTTTGAACTACGGGAGCTGTCTCAAATTAGCGAAAATGCCTGTGTCTTTGGTTACAATAAAATGCGGCCACTCAGAATTAATGACAGCGATTATCTACAGGGTAGTTCGAAGCCAATTTTAGAGCAACTAGATACGATTTTACCCAAAGAAGAGCCTGGGCAGCATACTTTGCTTATAAGTTCACCACGTTATTTCGGATATGCTTTTAATCCTGTAAATTTTCACCTACGAATGAAAGGCAACTTATTACTTTTTGCCGTAGCAGAAGTCAATAATACTTACGGTGACCGTCATGTATATGCGTTGAAAGAATTACAGAAAAATGGTGATAATAAGTGGACAGCATGCAGTCCGAAAGAATTTCATGTCTCTCCATTTAACGACCTTTCTGGCAACTATTACTTCAGCTTCCATATCACCGAAGATGATATATTTCTTGGAGTTGATTTATATAAGGAAGGCTGCTGCATCATGAAAACTTGGTTAGAAGGCAAGGCAAGAAAACTTAGTAATTTCAATATACTACGATACGCGTTTATGCATCCATTTAGTACGGCGTTTAATAGTATGCCGCGTATTCTTTGGCAAGCAGCAGTGTTATACTATAGGAAGCGTATGAAGATATATTCACGGCCTTTACCTAATTCTACGAATACTTTAATAGATCGTGATTTGAATTAAAAACTCCCCCTATAGCATACAAACACACAGAAGAATTACATGCACAAGTAACAAATTAGGTATCCGAAAAAGTGTACTCAGTCAGATATTTTTGAATTATCCGTTTAATTACTATAGGGTTGGGGGAATTAATTGCAGATTTAATCTCTTTTTTAAGGAGATCAAAATCTAGTTCCTTGTTGTGGCCTGATACGAGACGCATGACTCTAGGATGCGATGTTTCCTGCAAAGATTCACTTAAATGTTGTACTTCCTCAAAGAGTTTTTCACCTGGTTGCAGGCCAGTAAATATTATGTCGATATCTACACCTTCTCGCAAACCGCTCAGTTCTATTAACTGGCGTGCTAGATCGATAATTTTTACTGATTTACCCATGTTTAGTACAAATATTTCATCTCCTTCGCCCTGAGTGGCAGACTGTAGCACCAGTCCAACAGCTTCATCGGCCGTCATGAAAAATCTGTTTACTTCGGGGTCAGTCACTTTAACAGGCCCACCTTCTGAAATTTGTTTTCGAAAGATAGGTATGACGCTTCCAGATGATCCCAGAACATTTCCAAATCGTACGGCTATAAATTTAGTCTGGTTATCTTTTTTGGAATGTTGTGCATGAAGTGCTAACTCGGCGAGACGCTTACTAGCACCCATCACACTTGTTGGATTAATTGCCTTGTCAGTTGATATAAAAATGAACTTTTCAACATTATTTTTAATGGAAATTTCAGCAAGCTGTTCTGTAGCTAGAAAGTTATTTCTCAGCGCTTCGCCCGGTTGACATTCCATCAGTGTTACGTGCTTATGGGCAGCTGCATGAAAAACCACTTCCGGGGAGCACTGACTGAAAAGTCCTTCTATCGCAGTGCGATCTTGTATATCTAGAACTTGGTTAATTACTTTTGTTTTTTGGTTTCTTGAATTATCAAGTACGTCTTGTTTTAGATTAAAGATAGCTATTTCTGCTTGATCGACACAGGTTAATTCGCAAGGAGAATAGTCTAATATTTGAGTTACAAGTTCGCGTCCGATACTGCCACCTGCGCCAGTCACAAGAACTCTCTTATCTTGAAGCATATCTCGTATCTCTTTTGAATCCAGATCGACAGGATCACGACCTAGAAGGTCCTCAAGTTGAATTGGACGAATTTGTGATAGCTCCGCTCGCCCACTTACCAAATCCGTGAGTGCTGGGACAGTATCTACAGCAAGATTGGCATTCCGAGCAATGTCAGAGACTATGCGTATGCGCTTAATTGGAGCAGAAGGAAATGCTATAATTACTCTAAGAGCGCCGTAACGCTTTGCAACTGTACTAAGCTCATTAATAGTTCCCGCTACTTTTACTCCGTGTACGAATTGACCTACTTTCTTTGAATCATCGTCGAGAAAAGCAACGGGACGCATAGCCAAATGTGATTTATTTATCAGTTCATTGCAAAGTCCTGCACCTACTTCTCCTGCGCCAATAATAATTATATTTTCGTACGTGTCGGGAGTTAGCCAGTCTGCCCAACTACGACTAGATTTGATTCGCATAAATATACGAAAGCCAGCGATAAAAAGAAAACTTAATAAAAAGTAGGTTAGAATGACTGCACGCGGCGGTACGTTTTGTCCGCTGTAGACGTACCACATGGAAAGTAAGATGAGAGTATTAGCAAAAAGTCCTGTGAAAAGTCGGAGCGCATCTGGCAAACGAAAATATGATAGAATTGAATCAAATTGCCCCACGGACATTAGCAGTGAAAGTTGGAGTCCAGTAACCCACCAAATAGTGTGGATGTAATCTAAAGCGTAATTTTCGGGTACATTGAAATCGAAGCGAAGTTGATATGCTATAGAATAGCTTAAAGCTGAGACACACGCATAAAACAGGAACAGAGACAGTGCCTTGAAGTTGAAATATCTGTAAAAAATATTTAAGCTCATTGAGTTTGAATACTTCGTTTTAGTTTATCTGTAATACTATCGATCACAAACTGACGTTGGCTATCTGACATGCCAGATCCGCTGGGCAAGCAAAGTCCACGATCGAATAAACCTGCTGCAAATTCACCACCGATGGATACTTTATCTTGGAAAATTGGTTGTAGGTGTAATGGCTTCCATAGAGGTCGGGCTTCAATATCGTTGGCGTCTAGGTGCGTAAGCACTTGATCGCGCGTCGTACCGCTTTCGACAGGGTCTATAGTCAAACAGGTTAACCAATAGTTTGCCGTATCTGGTTTAGCAAGAGGCATGAAACTGATTCCTGGTAGCCTTTCAAGTGCCTCTTTATAGGCTTCAAAGTGCGCTCGTCGTCCAGCAATTCTTCGGTCAATATCTGCTACTTGGCTAAGTCCTAAACCAGCTAGTAAATTACTCATTCGATAATTGTAGCCTATACTTTTATGTTCGTAGTGTATGACTGGTTCTCTGGCTTGATTGGCCAGATAGCGTGCTTTTTCAATTCTTTCTTGATTATTCGATAACAACATTCCCCCTGTAGAGGTAGTAATTATTTTATTACCGTTAAAAGAGAAAAAAGAAAAATCACCCATTGAACCGGCGGGCTTTCCATTATAGCTAGAACCAAATGCTTCGGCTGCGTCTTCTATTAATGGTACATTATGAAGTTCGCAAAGCTCAGTTATGCGATCCATTTGTGCACATTGCCCGTAGATGTGGACGATAATCACGGCTTTTATATTTTTATGAGTTTCCAGCGCTTCCTTTATGCGATCGGGATCTATATTCCACGTGAGAGGCTCACTATCTATAAAGATCGGTTCTGCGCCAAGATAGCAGATTGGATTAGCGCTCGCAGCAAATGTAAGGGTGGGGCAGATTACTGCGTCACCTGCTTGGATGTTTAGCACCTGGAGCGCAAGATGTAGAGCAGCAGTGCCTGAATTAAGCGCTAAAGCATAGCTACGATCTACTCGACTAGCTACCGTTGCTTCGAATTCATCCAGAGCAGGACCAGTAGGAGCTATCCAGTTTGAAGCCATTACTGCCTCTACACTCGCATGGTCTTGCGGGCTTATATCTGGAGGGGATAAGTAGATGCGTGACATTTAATTACTATGCTCAACTAACATAGCACGCTTTTCGAACCTAAATTATAGCAATTTTTAGTGTGTAAAAGCTTATAATAAGTATGGATTACTTATAAATCCTATAGTCGTGAAATTAGTAATTCACGCTCATATATCATTTCCTTTGGTAAATGAGAATGCAATTTTAGAAAAAGTTCTTCATGCGTAAGCGTCTGCATAAGAATACGTTCTCGATCAAAATGCATAATTTGATCAAATGTTGCTTTATCTATGTCTAGTCCACGCCAATCTATATCTGAGTGACGTGGCATCCATCCGATTGCGCTCTCTTTTGCGCCAGCGCGACCAGTGGCACGCTGAACAATCCATAGTAAGGGTCGCATATTCTCGCTAAAACCTGGCCACATATAGCTACCGTCAGTATCTTTACGGAACCAATTGACATTGAAAATAAGTGGTGTTTCGCAAAGGCTTCGTTGCATCTTGATCCAATGACGAAAGTAGTCGCCCATGTGATAGCCACAAAAAGGAAGCATTGCCATAGGATCGCGCCGGACCGCACCAATTGCTCCTTCAGCGGCAGCAGTCTGTTCTGAGCCAATAGTAGCACCTAAATAGACACCATGACTCCAATTGAATGCTTGAGTAACTAGTGGTATATCGTTCATGCGACGGCCTCCAAAGATCATCGCTTTAATGGGCACACCATCAGGCTTCTCCCAATCTGAGTCCATAACAGGGCAGTTGGATGCTGGGGCGGTAAAGCGGCTATTAGGATGAGCGGCAGGTGTTTCACTTTTTGGTGTCCAGTCATTGCCTTGCCAATCAATTAAATGTGCTGGTGTATTTTCACTCATTCCTTCCCACCAGACATCACCATCGTCTGTCAGTGCTACATTTGTAAAAATTGTATTATTAGCGCATGAAGCCATAGCATTGGGATTAGTCGACTCTGATGTTCCAGTGGCTACTCCGAAGAAGCCAGCTTCAGGGTTTATTGCATAAAGGCGCCCGTCTTTTCCTGGCTTGATCCAAGCGATGTCGTCACCCACACAGCTTACTGTGTAACCATTCATGGCTTTCGGTGGCGTAAGCATGGCAAAGTTTGTCTTTCCGCAGGCGCTGGGAAAAGCAGCTGTTACGTAAGTTTTTGCTCCATCAGGTTCTTCAACCCCGAGTATTAACATATGTTCAGCCATCCAGCCTTCGTCTCTTGCAAGCGTAGATGCAATTCGCAAAGCTAAACACTTCTTTCCTAGTAAAGCGTTCCCTCCGTATCCAGATCCATAGGAAACAATGGTGCGTTCCTCAGGGAAGTGTACGATATGCGTATTTTCAGGGCTGCAGGGCCATATTTTGTCTTCCATACCCTTCTCAAGCGGGCAGCCGACAGAATGAAGGCAAGGAACGAAAAAACCCTCTTCACCGAGAGCATTTAGCACTGGGGTGCCGACCCTAGCAATGATACGCATATTCACCACTACGTAGGGTGAGTCAGTTAATTCCACCCCAATCTTGGAGATGGGTCCGCCTACTGGCCCCATACTAAATGGAATGACATAAAGAGTACGCCCATGCATACAGCCTTTAAATAGTTTTTTTAGTTTCCGCCTCATAGTGCGAGGTTCTGCCCAATTATTTGTGGGTCCTGCACCATCTTTATTTTGCGAACAAATATAAGTTTTTGATTCAACTCGCGCTACATCCCTTGGGTCAGAGCGAAAGAGATAACTGTTAGGACGGTTCTTTTCATTTAATTTTATACACATTCCACTGGCCTGCATCATGCAGAAGAGCTTGTTAGCTTCTTCCTCGGAACCATTACACCAGTGCACATTTTCAGGTTCGCAAAGAGTAACCATTTTTTTGACCCACTTTAGTAAAGCTTTATGGGATGTAAGCGCAGTAGAATTCATCTTTGCACTTCTAATAGCATAGAGCACGCCAATGATGAACGAAAGATCTCAAGTAGTATGATTATAGATAAAATTCTCCTTGAATCAGTCTCGCTTATCCACCTACTAAACTTAATTTAGTAAGCTGATCTAAAAAGTACTAATCTTAATATACAAAAAAAGCCTCATGCCTCGGAAGAAGAATCCCAAAAAAGATAATCCTCAATCGGAATTATTTGAGACCTCCACCGATACAGAGGCATCTTCTGATAGCATAGCCTCGGAGGAAGATATTTTTGCTATCAAAACTGATGCAGGGCACGTGGACGATATGTTCAGTGATTGGTTTTTGGATTATGCTAGTTATGTAATTCTCGAGCGTGCAGTCCCGCATGCTAATGATGGGCTCAAGCCAGTACAGAGACGAATTCTCCACTCTATGCGAGAATTAGAGGATGGTCGCTATAACAAGGTCGCCAACTTAATAGGTAACACTATGAAATATCATCCCCATGGCGACGCTTCGATTGCAGATGCTATGGTGCAGCTTGGGCAAAAAGAGTTTCTCGTAGATATGCAGGGAAATTGGGGCAATACCCTTACAGGAGACTCTGCCGCCGCATCACGATACATTGAGGCACGCCTTTCAAAATTTGCACTTGAAGTAGTGTTTAACCCAAAGACAACAAATTGGCTCTCCTCTTATGACGGACGCAATAAAGAGCCGGAAACGCTGCCTATTAAATTTCCCCTTCTATTAGCACAGGGTGCTGAAGGAATAGCAGTTGGGCTTTCTTGTAAGATACTTCCACATAATTTTAATGAACTATTAGACGGCTGTATCGCGCTGCTACGCAAGGAAAAGCCAGAAATCGTACCGGACTTTCCTACTGGAGGATACGCAGATGTTAGTGAATATAATAATGGTAAGCGGGGGGGACGTATCCGCGTGAGAGCTCGTATCGAAACGCGAAGTAAACTCCTACTCGCTATTACGGAACTGCCATTTGGTAAGACTACGACATCGCTTATTGATTCTATAATCTCAGCCAATGAGAAGGGTAAGATTAAAATTGCACGGGTAGAGGATAATACAGCTGATATCGTGGAGATTTTAGTCTACTTATCTCCCGGATCTGATCCACAGACTGTAGAACAAGCATTATACGCTTTCACCGACTGTGAGCTTTCTGTGTCGACGAATATCTGCGTGATTGAGAATGACCGGCCACATTTTTTCTCAGCTCAAGATTTGCTCTATTTAGCTACAGAAAAAACGCGTAATCTTCTCAAGCTTGAGCTTGATATTCAGCTAAAAGAACTCGATGAAAAGTGGCATTATAGCTCGCTTGAAAAAATATTCATCGAAAAGCGGATTTACCGCCGTATTGAAGAAGAAGAGACGTGGGATGCGGTTGTTGCCACTGTTGAAAAAGGACTCAAACCATACAAAAATATATTCAAACGCGATATCTCGCGCGACGATATTACTCGGCTACTTGAAATCAAAATCAAACGAATTTCAAAGTTTGATGTGCTAAAAGCGGATGAATTAATTCGTGCCTTAGACGAAGAGATTAAGATTACTAAGAGACATCTCAAATCTTTAACTAAATATGCGATCAGGTGGTTTACCGATTTAAAGAAAAAATTCGGAAAGGGTCGTGAACGTAAGACTGTGCTGACTTCATTTGAGAAGGTTGTCGCGCAAGATGTGGTAATAGCCAACCAGACGCTTTATGTTGATAGGAAGGAAGGCTTTGCAGGAATAGGGATGAAAAAAGACGAGGCTATTGGTAAATGTTCCAGTTTGGATGATGTAATCGCGATCAACCAAGCCGGAAAGCTGATAGTAAGTAAGGTCAGTGAGAAAGCATTCTTTGGTAAGGATATTCTCTATATTAATACCTTCAATCGAACGGAGCCGAACGCATTAACTTACTGCATGGTATACCGTGATGGAAAATCTGGTGCTACATTTGCGAAGCATTTCACAACAGGTGGTATGACTCGTGACAAAGAGTATGATTTGACTAAGGGTAAGCCAGGTTCACGTGTATTTTACATTTCCTGCTATCGAACTAGTGAAGAACAGTCCGATGCAGTTAAGGTTAACCTAAAACCAGTACCTCGCCTTCGTAAAACTGAGCTAGAAGTACTTTTTAAGAATTATACAGTACGTGGCCGTAGTTCTGGCGGTAATATTATCACTAAGAACTCCGTACGTAATGTTGTGCGTATGACTAAGGCAGCACGAGAAGAGGCGGATTTAGAAGACCTCGCCTAACTTCTCTATTTTACAGTATGAGTAAGTTTGAATTCTATAAGCACGAAGCTATTTATTAGTTTTACTGTTGTGCGCGCTCTATTCTGCTTCAGTCCATTTGTCATGCTCTTTAATTAAATCTATTAGGCGGTCAAGTGCCTCGAAAGAAGAAACATTATATTTCACACATTCCTTTCCCACGTATAGGTTAATTTTACCAGGCGCGCCTCCAACATACCCA
>CABXXS010000017.1 GCA_902516225.1 Puniceicoccaceae bacterium
ATTAGCGATATTTTTCCAAATATTCTCCAAGGCTCCAAGGTAGGAATCATCCCCTGTAAGCGCACTGACATCAGCCATGGCGGCATACATGTAGACTGCGCGAACGGCGTGACCTACAGCTGTATCCTGCTCCGTTACTGGAGCGTGCTGCTGCGCATACGTCGCAGACATGGTACCCTCACCTTCTGGGCAGTAAGTGACGCCACGAATATCTAAAAACTTTTTAGCCATCTCCAAATACAACTCTTCTCCTGTAGCACGGTACAAGCGACACAGTGCGAGTTCCGGCTCTTGGTGCCCAGGTGCTTGATTTAGAGGCGTACCATTATTGTAATTCGGATCCCCTTCAAAAAACGCTTTGTTTACGTGACGAGCGCTCTTCTGCGCAATATCGAGCCATGCTCGTTTACCAGTCGCTTCATAATAAGCGACAGCACCTTCGTATAGATGCCCTACGTTATAAAGTTCGTGACTATGAACGACCCAAGAGTAAGGAGTAAGCCCCATCTCAGCCTCATCAGCGATTCCGCAAGTATGAGAAACATAAAGATAACCATCTTTTTGCTGCGCCTCTCCAATGATAGCAATTAACTCATCCATCTGCGCCTCAAGAGCAGGATCTGGCTCTATGTTAAGCAAATAAGCCGCGCCCTCCATTACCTTATACAAATCCGAACTCACAAAGCGGTGCGTAAAGGGCATCTCATCTTTTTCGCCGCGTAAATAAGACCCACAACGACGTAGATTTTCCGCCGCACGCTCAGTCTTTTTTAATGCAAATGGTACCGTTTCGTTTTTCTGTACGAGTATACGAGGCAACCAGAAAGAGTCGTTAATTTTAACCCGGCTAAAGGCAACGGGCGAAACTGGATAGTCCTGAGTTTGTTCTTTTATTATCATTACAAAATTATTTTAGGAAATCTGCTGAAGTAAAATAGTATACTGCTCTAAATCTTTTAAGGATCTATTAACGCGATGGCACCCTCCAAGACTCCGGACTGATATGGTTAAATTGAGCCTCGTCACCCTTACGTGTCTTAACCTCGAGTCGGGTCCGGCGCGCATCTTGATAGTAGAAGATATCGACACGGTGTAAGCCTTTTTGCAGGCCGACACTGCCTTCTGCTTCCCAAGCATCTACGTAAGAGTGTGTGTCTAGGTCAACGACTTCACTACCATTGATAAGAATGCGTGCGCCATCGTCGGCATGTAGATGAAAATGATACACTTCATCTACTGAGACGTTCAAATAACTGGTTAGATGTAATCCGAAGCTACCATTATATTCACCAGCGATCGCTTCTAAATCGATACGCTGTCTAAATTGTTCCTGATTCAAAGTACCCGTTCGACTCGGTGAGATGGCATTGAAATCAGGTAATTTGGTTTGTTTACCATCCAGTTCATAGTAGCGGTAAAAGATACCTGATTTGGTATTTTCAATTTCTGCTACAGGCGCTTCTAACTCGGTAGCTGTATAGAGCATGTCGTACGATTCATATTGCGAACCATCCTCGCTATATGCGCGCAATTTAAAGGCTGTGGTTGAATCAATCTCGACTGAATCCTTCCACTCAGGGGAATTTAGGTCAGGCTCGCTACCGTCCGTGGTGTAGCGAACCAAGGTGCCTGGTAACAAATTCTCTATATTGACCTTAACTGAACCGTGAAAAATACGCGCGCGGGGGGTAGCCCAAACTAGAGTCTGATAGGTTTTCAATTTCTTACCCAGGTCTAATATTACTTTGTTCGCGCTCTGCTGCGTTCGGTATTGGACTGCATTAGCCAAGTTAATTGAATCGCCGACACCCGCAGTTTTCAGCACGGCACGATCCTCCGTATAGGGAGCTATAATAGTCTCCTTAAGTGGGTTGCCGTGAACACTTGCAACTAACTGTACCGCTTCGCCTGAATGCTCGCGCTGTACGTGAGCATGCACCCATTGACATTTACCTTCAACCACCACGGGTGTATACGTTTCGATATAATCCCAAGTAGATGGCAGGTGAGGCGCAAAAGAAAACTGCTGCTCGGGTATGCTATAGTCGAGTCCAGCCAACCACTCAATCATTGGCAACACATGGGCCAAATCCCAATTATAATAGCGAGATCCCCATGCTAAGTGGTTAGATTCCCACGCCTCTGGCGCAACCGGGTAGCCCCACTCCCTATGCATGGCTTTAGTATGATTGAGTGTCGTTAAGATTCCTGCATAGGCTTGATCCTGGCGAAACATTCCATCAATTGCTAGCCAAGAGCTAATTGTTGAGCAGCGGAAGATTCCATTCGGAGGGCTATCAGCTGCGCGCGTATTGACACCGACCGGCGATGCAAAGCCTTTATCCGTATCGAGAACAAATTCTTCTACCATTTGCTGACCCCAATCCTTAGGCATAGCTGCAGATTGAAGCGCAGACAACGCCCAAATGTCCTTCCAAGGCACACCCCTGCCGCCATAGAAACCATCCCAACGCCCCGACCATTGATGTTTGAAACTTTTAACCATCTGAGGGCGGAAGGCCTGCCAGTGCTCGACGTCGTTTGTTTCGCCAAGTGCGGATGCCATGCTTGAAAGCGCATCCACTGCGTTCACTTCCGTACCAAAGCTTTTTGTAGGCCCATTACCATCCCAATAAAGCGGCTTGAAGACCTTGCCGTAAACCTCTTCCAAATACTCCCGATCACCGGAACGGCGGTACTGCTGCCAAGCTGGTTCGGTCGCCCCAACAAAAACCATCCTAACCAAAGGTGAGTACCATGCCTTACCAAAGTTATCAGGCATGTTGTTAGCCTTATTCTTAAAAGGCACCATGTATTGCCAAGAGAGCGCATTACCAAAAGCCCACTTCCATTTGTCAGCTACCCATGACCCCGCTTGAATATATGCCCATGAGTCCCAGAGGTGTAAACCCATGAAGTTATTGACCGCAGTCTGAGTGTGCGGGTATTTTAACCAGCCCTCGCCAATATCACGGAAGTACATAAAATTGAGCGCCCAAAGATAGTAGTAAGTCTCAACCGCCTTCTCGTCTGAGCAGCGGAAATACGGAATCTGCTCATTGAGGAGCTCATTGAACCACTCGGTCTTTGCTGCCATTTCTAGCACCGCTTCGGCATTGACATGCTCTGAGCGAGACAGTGCGTCAGAATAATCATCCGCAACCGCAAGTGTTAGCGACACAGGTTGGCCCGCAGGCAAGTTCAAGACGAAAGAATAACCGAGATTACCTTTAGGCTGTTCGGACCACTTCACTTCCTCCATCGGGACGCTGGAACTATACACAAAGCTCAGGCCGTCATACATCATACGCCCCATCTGCGTAGGCTCCCCATAGAGCGGCTTAGCGATCGCTGTGCCAGCCTCTAGCAAGCGCAGCGCGTTGGCGGACTCGTTAAAAGTGATTTCAGATTCACAAGTGCGTGAAAAACTACCCTCTACTTTATCACCATCAAAACTGGGAATCTTACTAGACTCCCAAAAGCTTTCCCCCTCAAAACGAATAGACACATCTTTATCGGACACAATTACAGTCGTGAGCACATCGTCACGGCTAATGAATTTATCTTCGCGAATGTTAACTCCAGCGATTTCGTACTTAGCAACCATCTTATCTGGGCGCCAGTCGAGGGTCTTTGGCTCGGGGTGCTTATATTCGATGCCCTCAACGATCAGGGTTCCATAGGCCGAACGAGTCTTACGCCAAAACTCCCAACCCCAGGAGTCGTGACCATCACCACCGATTTCAGATTGAACAATCGCATTACCACGTGCACGACCATCACGAAAGAGAGGATGAGTAAAACCAAGTGTTTCTGACTCCCAGAACTCATGCCAGTAGGCACCAAACGAGCCCGCAATATAGTAGAGCTTATTGCCAGCAATGAAGCCATAGTGCTCACCTTGTATATCACGCTGCAGCATTTCACAGTAATCCGCCTTCGGTGGTTTATTTAAATCAGAGCTTTCTGTCGGAGCGCTACCAAATTGCGCACTTAGATTCAATATACAGCAACCCAGAAGAAAAGTTATTCTGGAAAGAAAATAAAGAGGGAAATAAGAAGGAGTACTCTGTGCTAGAGGCATAATTTTAAAAGATATACACTATAGCAAAATGGGGAGTAATTACAATTGATTAAGGCGACCAAAAAATGTCTTATTGCGCCAAATTTAGGCTCAGATAGTAAAATAAAAATTAGTCTTAACAAATATCGATTAAAATTGATTAAGATCGGTACGAATTAAATTAAAGGCACAAAATAGTAAGGATTACACATAAGCTTAGTTTTTTACATCCGTCGCGCTGCGAGCGCTACGGATCTCATTAGCACCTCGCAAAATACGGTTTCTTCCCTGAAAAAAATTGGTGTAAGATTTCAAATTATTTTCCCACTCTGCTTTGTACTCTTCATCTCCGGCCAAAAAGAGCACAACGTTCATTGAAGGTGACTTTGCACCCTTATCAGTAAAGCGATACTTTAGTAATTCCTTAAAATATTGGATTCCCTTACTTCGATCAATATCTTCATGCCCAGGACCTCCAGGTGGATGCGGATTTCTCCATTTAAGACCTAGCTCATTTGCGTTGCCACGTACATCATCGCGGCGTGTCCTTAACACCCGAGCTGGTAAGCCGCGACTAGTACGATCGGAATTAATCTTAGCTAATTCATTATCAATACGGTTTCTCATATCTGGAACCTCTTGATCATACAAAGCAACCTGCCTAGTAAACTCCTCAGAGGATTTATAATCCTCCCACTCTTTTAAGCGTTTGGCACTAGGTGGTGCTGCAAGAGTATCAAAACCACGGTGATATCCTGTAATTATGAAAATAGTATCAGCGTTTTGCTCAAGTGCGACTTGGGTGATGAAAGCTGTATCGTTAAAACCATGAGACCATTCTATATTATCCTGCATTTCATTGTTCTTAAAGGCCGTAAGCCTCGGCCTTTCTACTCCAGAGACCCCGCTCAAACCTATCTGGTTAGAATCTGAATTTATTTTAGAAATCCAAGTCACTAACTCATTATGAACAGTGGAACCAGATGGCACTAGATTTGACTTAAAACGTTTAATGTTCCTGTGGTCATATAGCATCACATTAAATAATGTACCCGCTGAGAGATTGCCCACCATGTCTGAAACCTCGTCTTTAATTATGTTATAACTATTTAGACCGCCCTTAGCGTCCGTAAGCATTCGTCTATTCGCATCAATCACAAAAAGTATGCGTTCGGCTCTGGTTTTCAGCCCAAAAATATTAACTTCGGAAAGCCCTATACCAATACTACCACGTGTGCCACTTAATAAGCTGCCGCCTCCCAAACCTCCCAATCCAGCAGATACCGTAAAACCCTGTTCCATAGAAGGTAGATCCACATCCACCTGCGCAACAGCGATATTACCCACTGCTTTCATCTTGAGTTGCTGCTTTATATTTTGCTGCGGGGCGGACTGTGGCTTGATCACCACTTTTACTTCAGTTGGAACTTTTTCTTCTTTTAGGGGTGGCGGTACATCAAACAAGACATCTTCTTTCATTACATAGTTAGTGATAGTAATGAACCCTGCAATAAACCCAGCAACCAAGTGTACTATTAGGCTTATTGTAATCACCTTAATGAGCAGAGGGTTTAGTTTTATTTTAGGTCTATTAATGGTTATCATTTGATAATAAAATTCGCGGGGTTTTTAAATAGGTAATTATTAATTAAGAAATTACTTTTCTGTTGGAACTACGATGCCCTTGATAATTACATTCTGACATAGAACAAAAATAACGAGCGTCGGCACCGCTGCTATCATAAGCGATGCATATACAACTCCCTGAGAGGAGAACTGCTGCAATTGGTACAACCAAACAGTGAGAGTCCACATATCCTTGTCTTGGCAGAGAATAAAAGCATACATGAAATTACTATAAGCCGCAGTAAATGCCCCTAGAGCAACTACAGCTAGAATTGGCTTTGATAGATTCATTGTAATCATCCAAAATTTTTGCCACTCGCTAGCACCATCAATTTCAGCAGCCTCAAATAATTCCTGCGGCAAACTGTCGAAGAAGCCCTTCAATAGAAAAATAGAGTATCCATTAGCCATAGTAGGAAGCAGTAAAGCTGCGAATGTATTCAACAATCCAAGGTCTCGCAGAAGAAGGAAATTTGGAATCATGGTAACTACGCTTGGGAATGCCATAGTAGCGATTAGAAACAAAAGAATCTTAAATTGGCCTGGTAACTGATATCGCGACAAAGCATAGGCCGCCAAAGGGTTTACCAACAAAGCCAGGGCTATGGATGCTAAGCAGTAGAAAAAAGTGTTATAAATACCATTTCCGTAGAATAGAATGTATTCCATTACCATGTGGTAATTAGTGGTGGCGAACTCCCTCCTCAATAATGCGCTGTTACTGAGTGTGTATTCACGATCTAGATTCAATTGTGGAATATTAATCTCATCAAAATTAGTATACTTATTCCCGTAGGCAAAGGAAACATCTGCGACTGAGCCATATTTTGATTGCAAGTATCCACGCCATAGAAATTCGGGCGTAGTCAAAGACAAACCAGCAATGGGACAAGCTACTGGATTTGAAATGAATAGCATGTAATCGGTTAATTGAGCAGAGGACGTGGTTCTATCCTTAGGAAAGGGAATTGCTTGGAACTCTTCGTAGTTAGTAGTATAAAGTTTATTTAAATTTTCTATATGAGTATATTTCTTCTCTAAAAAATTAGCCCAATTCGGCAGTAAATCAGGGCTGGGAACTACAAACTGTGGGTGTAAGAAATTTCGGACAAAATCATCCCAAATTGGACCAGTAGAGCGAGCTTGTAATACCTTCGATCCAGACTTTTGACCGGTTAATTTTAGGTAGTTTTTGTATATATTGTCACAGGACACATAAATACGATCCGATAAGGGTAAATTCGCTTTAAACTGATAAAATGCAGATACTAGCGGCGTATTACTTAACTGATATTTTCGATCGTATAAACGCTCAGCAGGAAACTTCAGAAAAAACCAGCTTTCAATTGGTTCATCAAATCGCGTACGAAAAACATCTAAATCGTTACTACACATATCGCTAATGAAATTACGGTAAGCGCGCTCATTCTTTTGAACAACTTTACCATCTGCGGTGGGCCCAAATGCTGTCAAAAACCAAGAATTTGGCATATTTGCTGTTTTAACAAAATCTCTCCAATCAGATAATATAACACCTTTCACTTTATCTGGCATTTTTACTAACCGGAAATTTTGAGCTACATCACCTGTCGCAGAGTGATATTCCGCAATACTCTCATTATATTTCGCCTCTACATACTTCTTAAAGAGAATATCATCTTCATAGAAATACTTTGGAATGATATTAAGATCTTGGACATCTACCTTACTCTTAAAGGAACCAGATGCCATTAAAAGAAATGGATAGACCATAGTCACTGCGCCCAATGCGAGCATAACGTAGAGTACAATGTGAACGACACGTGTGCGCGGCTGGTGTTTTTCAGACTTTAATATAATAGGCATTTTACTAAGTCTTCGCCGTGGTAAAGTTCATTCGAGAGATTCGTTTCATTTGAAACATAGTTAGTCCTATTAGGAAGAAACCAAGTATCCAAGCAATCGCGATAGCTACACCAAAACGCAAATACACATAAGCGTTATAAAAGATCTCAAGCCCAATAACATGTGTAGCGTAGTCTGGACCACCTCCTGTCATAACCAGTACATTATCTGCTGATTGGAACGCACCGATTAATACAAAAATCAGCTGAATCATAATCAGAGGACGAATCGAAGGCAGTGTAATATGCCAAATGCGATCTAGGAATCCTGCGCCATCAATTGCGGAAGCCTCGTAGCTTTCATCCGGAACAGTCTTTAGTGCAGCAAGATAAATTAAGCATCCAGGCCCAACGCCTGCCCAGGCTAAGGGTAGAATGATTGATACCATGGCTTGCGACTTATCTTGTAGCCATTTGTGCGGGCCAATATTAATTATACTAAGTATTTGATTTAGCGCCCCTGTTTCAGATGGATCAAAAAACATCTTCCACATTAACATCACGATCAAACCTGAGACCAAGGCCGGCAAGTAGTAAAGGATACGAAAAATTACACTCCCTCTCGGTATCTCACTTAATAAAACAGCCAGTAAAATTGGAGGAATAAATACAAGTAACAAACACCAGAAGACATATTCTCCCGTTCGAAATAAAGAAATCCAAAATACATCATCAAATAAGACTGCCGCAAAATTATCAACTCCCACAAAAGTTGATCCTCCAATCACATTGTAATCTTGAAATGCCATTACAGCCCCACGCATCAGCGGATAGTAGTTAAATAAAAAGATCGCGAGCAAAGAAGGCATCAGGAGCACGTACGCTAGCCAATATTTCTTAAGCCATGCTTTGAACCCGAGTTTTCGCTCATTCGTAGTACCCGAAAAAAGACGCCAAACATACACAAAAAGTAACATAAACGATAAGAGCATAAAAAGCATCACAGCGACCGATACCTTGCGACGGAATGAAACCACATCTTCTGGTATGCGTCCCAACATCTTTTCATTTATATCTGAGACTGCTACGTCGTAGAGTTCTTGTAAACGAGCAATACGGTCCGCCTTCTCGGGCATACGCGGAAGATCTTCAGCAAAAGCACTTTGTAATGGTTTACTAGCACGCTCGATGTACACTTGGCAATTTTCTCCGTATGGTTCGGGAATAGAGTTTCGCATCGAATACTTAAGAGTCTCAGCCCATTGGGTCGGTACCGTTTTTACATATTCCTCGTAGCCAAAGAGCTTGAGTTTTTCGGGGTCTATAAAACTACCATAACCATTCTCAATATAGGTCTTAACTATTATGCGCTGCGCCTCTGGACTTCCTACGAAGCGGATAAACGCCCAAGTTGCTCGAATGAGATCTGGATCCTCTGTCGTAGCGCAAATTCCCAAACCTCGTACATGTAATTCGGTGATTGATTTACCTATTGGACTCTTTGGAACTGGAATTAGACCAACTTCCTCTGGATTCATAGCAGATATGTGTTCATCCATGTTCATCAGAACGTCATTCATGTAGAGCAGTGCCATCCCAACACGCCCCTTATCCCACAAATGCCACGCTTCCCTACTACGCCCTACACCAAAACGCTGCTCACCGCTTGAATCTTTCCATGGACCGCCGACTAATTTTAAATAATAGTCCGCGGCCTCGATGGCGCCTGGATCATTGAATTTAGCGATCCAGCTACCAGTCTTTTCCTCGCGCTCCACGATCTTAGAATCCATCGAGAAAAAGAACGGTAATGCTGTCCAGCTAGCGCCACCGGTCTCACTCAAGATCATTCCGTAACGATCCTGCTTAGGAGACTGAATTTGTTTGGCGATCGATAAGAGCTCACCCCAGCTCTTTGGGTACTCGGTTGCCGGATTAATTCCAGATTCCTGAAAAACAGTTTTATTATATGCCAAAACCCTGACGAAATAATTAAACGGTAAATAGTAAAAATGCCTTTTACCATCCTCACCGACACGTGAGACCGCATCCCAAACCTGCGGGCGCACACGCGCTTCGAGTTCTTCACGGTACATAATCGACGAATCATAAATCCCTAATTCGACTGCCTCGGCCACCGTCATATCAGCATTTATAAAATCATCTAAAGGTAATAAAAAATTACGGGCGATATAGCTACCTGATTGCCGTGTATTTACATGGATAGCATTGGGCGCTGTCTTACCTGCTATCGACATTAATAAAGGCGCTTCACCAGCTGCGCCCTCAAGACTCAATGATAGCGAGTTGCCTTCCGGATAAATGTGCGGGAATTTTTCCCTGAAAGCGCGATAGACCGCTAGCTCTGCCTTACCCGCAATGCTAAAGATCGCGTCCGGACTAGGCGCAAAATCAGTTGTGCGTATATGAACTTCCTTTGGACCTTCTCCGTGTAATAAACCTCCATAAAGGCATAAAATAGTAAACAGAAAACGAATATTCATGAAACTAAAATCATTCGTCCTCAAATTTCAATGTCGCAGAATTACGACGATAAGTAGCTGGTGGAGTATCAAAATATCGTTTGAAAGCTTTAGAGAAAGCAAATGGACAATGATATCCAACTCGCTCTGATATCATAATCATAGTCAAATCAGTTGCTCTTAATAATTCACTAGCATGCTCCATACGAATACGAATGAGCATGCCTTCCGCGGTTAAAGAATAATTCTCTTTCATTATACGCTGGAATTGCCGAATAGACATATGCATCTTTTTGGCGAGAGTTGGTAGTTTCCACCCTGCACCTGGGTTAGCGTTTACTTCTTCCCATAATTTAGAGAGTCGCAAACGCATTCGACTCACTCCTCCTGACTGCTCTACCTGTAAGTTACGGATAATCGCCTTAGAGATGTACGTGGCCAATCCTAATGGTATTTTAGAGCCTGATACATTCGTGGCAGCAGACTCCTGTAAGTAAGCCTCAATGGAGTAAATCAAAGGCACCGTACTATTAGCAATATCCTGGTGAAAAACCGAATCTTCGAGATGAACAAAATCATGAGATCGGTAGAGCGCAGCAGATACAAATTTCCAATTATTCGTAGCTGCGTATCGATAAGCAGTATCGCAAGGGCCCACCCAAATTTGCCCTGCTTCCAAGACACCTGACTTACCCATGCATTCGTATTCTGCGGATCCAGAATAAGTAATCAAAGCTAGGTGCCATGAAAAAGATAAGCGTCTTATTTCGTAAGGTGGAGCTACCTCGTGCAAGCCTACACCACGGATTCCGTGATCGCGAAAGGGCGCCGCATAACGAGGTGCCATTGGTAAATGTTGATCACGGCAAGTATCAGGTATACAGTAAAATTCTTTAATAGAGTCCATGTGTATTTACTTTATATTTGGAGACCTATTTACGAAGAAACACACAGACGAGTTTCATCTTCCGCATCAAATAAATGAGCTTCTTCAAGAATCGGTTTTACGCAAAGATTTTGTCCAACCACAGATTGTATAATTCCAGGCAAACGAACAATTAGTTTATCTCCGGCGATTGTACTTAGATGAATAAAACTTTCAGCTCCAAGCGGCTCTCCCAATTCAATTTGCGTTCGTATAGCGCCCTCTTCATCGTCTGCACACGCAATAAAGTGCTCTGGCCTTACACCTAAAATAAACTCTTTTCCGCTGTTAGCTTGAGCAGTCGCCAATAATCGATCCGTCAGAGTAATATGTCCTGTTTGCTCCGTCTGACCTGAAAAATGAAATGTGCCCTCTGACTGAGAAAATATACCTCGAATAAAGTTCATCTGAGGTAAGCCAATAAAACTAGCAGTAAATAAATTTGCAGGACGTTGATAAATGTTTACTGGCTTATCCACCTGCATTATTTCGCCATCTTTCATAACACAAATCCGATCTCCCATTGTCATTGCTTCTGTTTGGTCATGGGTGACATATAACATAGTAGCATTCAATCGTTCATGTAACTTGGAAATTTCGGTACGCATCTGCACTCTCATCTTGGCATCAAGATTAGAAAGTGGTTCATCAAAAAGAAACACTTCTGGCTTTCGAACTATGGCACGCCCTAGCGCGACACGCTGACGTTGCCCACCAGACAATGCCTTGGGCTTGCGATTTAATAATTCGCTAAGACCTAAAATATCGGCAGCCTCGTTAACTCGATCACGTATTTCGGCTTTAGCAGTTTTACGTAACTTTAAGCCAAATGCCATATTCTCAAAAACAGTCATATGCGGATATAATGCGTAGTTCTGAAATACCATGGCAATGCCCCGATCTTTGGGCAGCTGCTCATTCATGCGGCGCTCCCCAATAAGCAAATCACCGCCAGTAATCTCTTCTAGTCCAGCTATCATACGCAAAGTAGTAGATTTACCACAACCCGAGGGTCCGACTAGAACCATGAATTCCTTATCTTTGACAACTAAGTCGATCTCCTTTACCGCGTGAAAAGCATCCTTGGAACCAGGACTGTAAATCTTGGAAAGTTTTCTAAGCGTTAGACCAGACATAATTATTTAGTAAATAAATAGTAAGTGATGAGGTATGATTAGACCAAAATATTAACGCAGAAAGTTTCTACTAATAATTATCTATATACAGTAATACTACAATATATATATTGTCGGAATGAGACATTGTAAAGTGCAAGCCTTAAGATAATTTTGTCAAGCCAATGATCCGATAAGAGGTTTCATATACTTTAAATTTATATGTCTTAAATTAGTTGTAAAATAATCAATAATGAAAGCTAGAATTTATATAATTCGCAATAGATCATCATTTTTATACAATTAAATTTAGGCACTGATAAGTCGTAAAAGAACATAAAAAAGCGCAGAATGACATCTTGACCCGCCTATCTATCACGCGTTCTATAAGACAAATTATATGGAAAATCTATTTAACATAATCCCTACCATAATTTTCATCATTTCTTTCTCAGCTGCATCTGTGGCTTATTTTAAAAAGAAAAAAAGTTACTATATAGCCGCAAAGAAGTAGGAACTGTAACCTCCGTTTTCGAAGAAAAATCTAGCAAGGGAGTTATGATCAAATACCCGCTGATTCAGTATCGGTCTGAAAATGGTAGTTTACTTGAGTACAAGAGTAAATCCGGCAGTTCTAGTTGGAAGATAAATAAAGGAGACGAGATAAATATATTTATTAACAGAAAAAATTCTAATGACATTGAAATTGAAAATTTTTTAGCACAATGGGGGAATTCTTTAATTTTCTCATTTGCCGCTTTTACTAGCTTTATTATGATACTCTTAGTAAATTTAAGTTAAATTCGAATAAAACTTACTTGGATTTGTTCTTACGTAGACTACTATTAACACATTGAAATATAACCGAGGAAATTAAACTTTGTACCCTGTATCTATCCTATCTTTAAGTTGATCTACAACAAACGGCTCACGATTTTTATTACAATGGTCGCCACTATAGGTGGCTTTCTTTTTGGGTTCGACTCGGGTGTTATAAATGGCACGGTCGATGGCTTACAAACCGCATTTAATTCCGACAATGTGGGTACAGGCTTTAACGTGGCCTCCATGCTGCTAGGATGCGCCGTTGGAGCATTTTTAGCTGGTACTCTAGCTGATCGCTTTGGTCGTCGAGGCGTCCTTTTGCTAGCAGCACTTTTTTTTACTGCGAGTGCCTGGGGTTCCGGCATCTCACTAACTTCCCTAGAGTTCGTCTTCTACCGCATACTTGGCGGACTTGCTGTTGGTGCAGCTTCTGTATTAGCGCCTGCTTATATTAGTGAAATTGCTCCTGCGCAGTATCGTGGCAGACTCTCCTCGATACAGCAAATCGCGATTATAAGCGGTCTTTTCTGTTCTTTTCTGAGTAATTATGTAATAGCGCAAGCTGCCGGCAACACTGAGGATATTTTAGCCTGGGGATATGAGGCTTGGCGCTGGATGTTCTGGGTAGAACTAGTTCCTGCGGTGACTTTCCTCTTTGCCTTGCTCCTAATCCCCGAGAGTCCACGCTATTTAGTGGCCTCAGGCCAAAAAGCAAAAGCCATAGCAGTCTTAGAACGCCTTATGGGAGATTCTGCTAGGGACACGTGTAATTCTATTGAAGCAACACTTTCTGCGAACTCTCGTGGTTCTGAGTTTAAGGATGTGCTTGGACCTTTTGGTCTCAAGCCGATCGTTTGGGTCGGCCTCACATTAGCTGCTTTCCAGCAATTTGTTGGTATTAACGTAGTTTTTTATTACGGCTCTGTACTTTGGCAGTCTGCTGGTTTTGGTGAGAGTGATGCTCTATTAATTAATGTAATTAGTGGAGCCGTTAGCATTGGTGCATGCATAGCTGCCTTACTAACCATCGACCGGATAGGGCGCAAACTCATGTTACTAATTGGTTCGGCTGGGATGACGCTGACTCTTGGATTGTTAGCGTATTCATTCACTCAGGCGAGTATGCATCCGAGCGGTGACTTACAATTAGACGGTGCGTGGGGACCAATCGCTCTAGTCGCTGCAAATTTTTATGTCGTATTTTTCAATTTCTCATGGGGCCCTGTAGTGTGGGTTTTACTTGGTGAAATGTTTCCTAATCAATTTCGTGGTACCGCTCTAGCCATCAGCGGTCTTTCAATGTGGGCTGCAAACTTTGCTATCACCATTACATTCCCAATGTTACTGAGTGGAGTTGGATTGGGCGGTGCCTACATTCTTTACACTTCATGCGCTTTCTTTTCATTCTTTCTTGTCTGGAAATTTGTTAGAGAGACAAAGGGAATAGAATTAGAGGCTATGATTGGATAATCTATACATTATAGTAAGAGCGCTTGAATCGACCCGCGAGCTTATGACACATCTAGCCCAAGTTTGAAGGCTATTGATAGCTTCCATGCTTGATTAAAAGGTGATTTACTGCCTTTATCCCACCCCTTTAACAAAAACTCAGTGCCACAAAAAAGTACAAATCACTACAAACAGTAAAAAAATGAAAACTAATCCAGCAATCGACTTCCCTGAACAGGACGAAATCGGCCCCGAAATGAAGGGCGCTGACGCCCTAGTTGCCTCACTTGAGCGCGAGGGTGTGGATGTGGTGTATGCTTACCCCGGTGGTGCTTCAATGGAGTTACACCAAGCACTGACAAAGAGTACTAAGATTCGCACTATTCTACCTCGCTTCGAACAAGGTGGCGGGTTTATGGCTCACGGCCATGCTCGTGCTACTGGTAAAGCTAGCGTATGTATGGCGACTTCGGGTCCCGGTGCGACGAATTTGGTAACCTGTATTGCAGATGCATTTATGGACAGTATCCCTTTGATCGCGATCACTGGACAGGTTTACCAGCAATTTATTGGAAAAGCAGCTTTTCAAGAAACCGACTTCTTCGGCATGACCCTACCAATTGTAAAGCATAGCTTTCTTGTGCTTGATAAAAAAGATCTACCTCGAGTAGTAAAAGAGGCATTCCACATAGCCACAACTGGTCGCCCTGGACCCGTAGTCATCGATATTCCAAAAGATGTACAACAAGAGATCTTTAAGCCGATCTTTCCTGCCAAATTGGAGATACCTGGATATAAAATCGAGTCGACAAAGCCGGAAGCTAGTGACGAAGAATTAATAAAGGTCCTTGATCTAATCGGTGAGGCAAAACGCCCAGTTCTTTACATCGGTGGAGGTATTATATCTGCAGATGCCCACATCGAACTACGTGAGTTTGCTGAACTAACTGGGATACCAGTAGCCTCCACACTAATGGGACTAGGCGCCTTTGACGCGGAACACCCACAATCACTCTATTGGTTCGGTATGCACGGCACAGTTGCAGGTAATTGGGCCGTTTGCGATAGCGACATCCTCATTTGTGCTGGGGCACGTTTCGATGATCGCATTACTGGAAAAGTTGAAAAATTCGCTCCAGACGCTGAGATCGTCCATATTGATATCGATGTGTCCGAACATCACAAAAACAAACGTGTCGATTACCCGATACACTCGGACATAAGATATGCGCTCAAACGCTTAATTGAGCTCATTAGAAAAGGAAAGTTGAAAACGCCTGATCTAAGCGACTGGTTTAAAACAATCAACGGATGGAAAGAACAGTATCCTTTTTCATACGATAAAAGTGGACACATCACCCAACAAGAGGCGATTGAAACACTCTATGAAGTGACAAAAGGTGATGCCATCATCACAACTGGTGTGGGTCAGCACCAAATGTGGGCCGCGCAATTCTTCAAGTTCCGTGAACCACGCACATACATTAGCTCGCTAGGGCTTGGTACGATGGGCTTTGGCTTACCAGCAGCGATTGGAGCGAAAGTCGCATTCCCCGACAAACTAGTGGTCAACATCGACGGGGACGGCTGCTTCTTAATGAACGTACAGGAACTTGCCACTGCTAAAATAGAGAAGATTAATGCTAAGACAATAATTCTTAATAACCAACACCTTGGCATGGTAGTTCAATGGGAAGATCTACTCTACGAAAGCGTCCGCGGGCAGACTATACTTTGCGACAAAGATAACATCGGTGGTCCAGACAATACAGATGCTCTTTACCCAGACTTCGTTAAAATTTCTGAAGGCTTCGGCGTGGCTGGCGATCGTGTCGTAAAGCGCGAAAACCTTCGCCCAGCGATAGAAAAAATGATCGCCCATGATGGTCCTTATGTACTCGAAGTGGTCGTGCCCTACACAGAGCATGTGCTACCGATGATCAAACAAGGGCTTTCTGCTAAGGAAATACTTATTAAATCTGAGTAGGATATTTAAATTGCTTCTAGTAGAAGTTTTTAGACCAGCAGTTCGGCCACTTTCAATTTAGTACTCTTTAGCTCTGGCTAGGTGGTCACTAGGCGGCGTTTTTAAAGGCAGGTCGCTCAGTAAAAGGAAAGATCTTAACTAAAAAGATTTAATTTTGATTGTACTGTTTTTTTATGGAGTCTTCTTGCTTGCATGAGGGCTCAAAAAAAACAGCCTTTCCACAATTTATGCCAAAAAGCACTGACATCAAAAAAATACTCATCATCGGCTCAGGTCCAATCGTAATTGGTCAGGCTTGTGAATTCGACTATTCTGGAACTCAAGCCTGTAAAGCGCTGCGCGAGGAAGGCTACCAAGTTGTCCTAGTAAACAGTAATCCAGCCACTATTATGACAGACCCAGAGTTTTCGGATGTCACTTATATAGAGCCTCTTACAGTCGAATGCCTCGAAAAGATCATAATCAAGGAGCGACCGGATGCTCTTTTGCCGACTCTCGGCGGACAGACTGGTTTAAACTTGTCGATGAATTTACACGATGCGGGCATTCTAGAAAAATACGGGGTACAGATGATCGGCGCTAAACCAGAAGCAATCATCAAGGGCGAAGCTCGCGAAATTTTTAAACAGGCAATGCTCAAGATCGGCTTGGACGTGGCGCGTTCGGCTACAGTTTCGACTCTTGGCGACGCCCTCAAAGCTGCCGATGAATTGATCGGTGAATTTCCTATCATCATCAGACCCAGCTTCACGCTCGGCGGATCAGGCGGCGGAATCGCTTATAATCGAGAAGAATTCGAGAGAATGGTGCAAAACGGCCTTGATATCTCACCTACCAATGAGGTCCTAGTAGAAGAATGCCTGTTGGGATGGAAGGAATACGAGATGGAGGTCATGCGAGACCACAAGGATCAGTGTGTGGTAATATGTTCGATTGAAAATTTTGACCCTATGGGTGTACACACTGGCGACTCAATTACTGTGGCCCCAGCGATGACACTGACGGATAAGGAATTTCAACTGATGCGCGATGCATCTTTTGCCTGTATCCGCGAAGTCGGTGTAGAGACCGGCGGCTCGAACATACAATTTTCCGTAAATCCAGAAAACGGGCGCATGGTGGTCATTGAAATGAATCCACGCGTCTCCCGTAGTTCCGCACTTGCCTCTAAGGCCACAGGTTTTCCTATTGCGAAAATTGCGGCAAAATTAGCAGTCGGTTACAGCTTAGATGAACTACAAAATGATATCACTCGGGAGACCCCAGCTAGTTTTGAGCCGACTATCGACTACGTGGTGACCAAGATCCCTCGTTTCACATTTGAGAAATTTATCGGCGCGGACACTACACTCACCTCAGCCATGAAGTCTGTAGGGGAAGCCATGGCCATTGGCAGGACTTTTAAAGAATCATTCCAAAAAGCTCTGCGGTCTCTTGAGATCGGAGCCAAAGGCTTTGTAGGGCCGGCGAAATTTCACGAGAAAATCACTGACTTACAGGCCATACGACAGGGAATTGCGATCCCTACTGCCGAACGTGTCTTCTGGCTACGCCATGCTTTTTTAAACGAAATGAGCGATGAGGAAATCCATGACGTCTGTAAGATCGATCCTTGGTTTATTAATCAAATGCGCCAATTGGTAGAAATTGAACTCGATTTAAAAAGTAATAATTTAGATTCGCTTGATGAAGCCACCATGCGTGAGGCCAAAGAGTCCGGTTTTAGCGATGCACTAATAGCTGAATTAATAAATTCTGATCGCCAATCGGTACGCAAAAGGCGTGAAAAAATCAATGTTATGACATGCTATCGCCTAGTGGATACCTGCGCAGCCGAGTTCGAAGCTTTGACGCCTTATTATTATTCTTCTTACGGATCGGAAAATGAACTTTCCGTTTCCCAGAAGAAGAAAATCATGATTCTAGGCGGAGGGCCAAATCGGATTGGTCAGGGCATCGAATTCGACTACTGCTGCGTACATGCATCCTTTGCCCTACGCGAGGCCGGGTACGAAACTATAATGGTGAATTCCAACCCGGAGACCGTTTCTACTGACTACGATACTTCGGACAAACTCTTCTTTGAACCGCTCACATTAGAAGACGTTCTAGAGATCTATTATCAATCGAAGTGCGACGGCGTAATTGTACAATTCGGCGGCCAGACCCCACTTAACCTTGCAAGCGAGCTTGAAAGCCACGGCGTAAACATCATCGGTACCTCCCCTTCGATGATCGATGCAGCTGAAGACCGCGATCAGTTTCGCGATATACTCGATCGAATCGGCCTGAAACAACCAGAAAACCGTATCGCTCATTCTCTAGACCAGGCCTACGAACTAGCTGACGAAATTGGCTTCCCTATCCTTTTGCGTCCCTCATTCGTACTAGGCGGTCGTGGTATGTTTATCGTCTATGACATAGACGAGATGAGAAAGATCGTGCGTGAAGTGTTCGACGTCGCACCGGGCACACCAGTTTTGCTTGATAAGTTCCTAGAAGATGCCTTTGAATTAGATGTTGACTGCATCTCAGACGGCGAAACGACTGTTATCGGTGGTATGTTGCAACACGTAGAATTTGCAGGTGTACACTCAGGTGATGCGGCCATGGTCATGCCCCCTCATACACTCTCCTCTTCTATGCTAGAGACCGTTCGTACTGCGAGCTACGCACTGGCTAAAGAGCTTAAGGTAATCGGCCTGATGAATGTGCAATACGCAATAAAAGATGACGAGCTCTACATAATCGAAGTAAATCCTCGAGCTTCTCGTACTGTTCCCTTTGTTTCGAAAGCAATTGGAGTGCCATTAGCTAAGTACGCAGCGCGTATTATGGCCGGTGAAAAGCTCAAGGAGCTAGGCTTCACCGAAGAAATTATACCACCCTACTGGGCGGTCAAAGAGTCTGTTTTTCCCTTCAACCGTTTTCCTGGTGCACCCGTTATGCTCAGTCCTGAGATGCGTTCGACCGGGGAGGTCATGGGACTCGATAAAGACCTCGGAGTAGCCTTTGCTAAATCTCAAATGGCGGCAAAGCCCGCCCTGCCAGATTCTGGCGATGCTTTTATAAGCGTAAAAGACTGCGACAAGGAACAAGCAGTCGAGATCGCACGCGAACTTAGTAATCTAGGCTTCGGTATCTTAGCAACCGTTGGCACCGGAAAGCTTTTTAAAGAAAACGGTATCGATATAAAAAACGTCTACCGACTCAGCGAAGGCCGCCCAAATGTAATTGATCTAATAAAAAATAACAAGGTAGCCTTAATTGTAAATACACCACAAGGTACTGTTCCGCGCCAGAACGAAAATCAAATTCGCACCGAGGCCGTGAAGCATAGCATTTGCATTATGACCACAATTTCTGCTGCCTCCGCGGCGGTTGAGGGCATTAAAGCACTCCGTGAAAAAAGTTATGAAGTTCGTTCCATCCAAAGCTATAGCCAAGAAGCGAATCCTAAGTAATCAATTAACGCATATTCTTGATTCTATGCTTATACCCCACTACTAGTCTTCACTAAAGATGAACGAACCTACTACTATCATAGCACTCCTGTATGGGCCAGATCAGCCAGGGCTTGTCTCTCGCGTATCGGGTTGGATTTACGCGCAGGGAAGCAGTATCGTTCACGCCGATCAACACGAAGATCCAGAGGCTAAAATTTTCTTCCAAAGAATTGAATGGAGCCCGAGTGGTAAGATTCAAGAGGAAGCAGCTAACTTCGAAGAGTTTGCTAAGGTAGATCTCAAAATGACTGCAAGAGTTGCCCTATCCTCAGATCGTCCCAAAGTCGCGCTTTTTGTTTCCAAAATCGATCACTGTTTCCACGATACCATTCTCCGCTTCCGAGCAGGTGAAATGTCCGGAGAGTTGGCCTGCATTGTTTCCAATCATAAAGAGCTCGCGCAAGAGGCAGAACGCTATGGAATTAAGTTTTACCATGTACCTATCAGTGATAGCGCTGAGTTCGAAGCCGAACAACTGCGCATTATCCAAAAGCACGATGTCAAGTTAATCGTCTTGGCACGCTATATGCAGATTTTATCGAGTAATTTCTTAAGTTCAGTAGATTGCCCAGTAATTAATATTCACCATTCTTTCTTACCTGCCTTTGCAGGAGGCAAACCCTACCATCAAGCTCATTGTCGCGGTGTAAAACTTATTGGGGCCACAGCCCACTACGCGACAGCTGATCTGGACGAAGGTCCTATCATCCATCAAGACGTGACTAGAATCAATCACCGTAACGTTATACCAGACTTAATTCGCAAAGGCCGCGACTTAGAAAAATCTGTATTTGCCCAAGCGATACGTCTGCATCTAGATAATCGTATTTTAGTCTATAACAATAAGACAGTTGTTTTCGACTAGTACAAAGTGAATAATCCATCACATATTACATTAGACTATTAATTTCTAAATATCTTAAAATGAACCGTCCTAAAAAAAATAAAATTGCTAACCCCACCTTACCTGAGGAAAAAAATGACATTGTCGACGAGAGGAACTTGGTCGATCTAGAAGATTCTGCAGAGGTATCAATCGAAGATCGGATTAGTGTGTATTGGATGGAGAACAAGTCTTTCGTCAGCGGGTCTATCATCCTACTCTTACTACTTGTTATTGCCTTTAACGGTGCACGAATTTACAAGAATTTAAACGAGGAAAAAGTTCAAATTTCCTACTCAGAGGCTAAGACCAATGATACTCTAGAAAACTTCGCCGAGAGTAATAGTAGTGGATATCTCGGCGGCCTAGCAGCACTAACTGTCGCGGACGAAGCCTTCGCGGAAGAAGATTTCGAAAAAGCGCTAAAGTTTTATTCAACCGCTAGTCAGGCCCTTACCGATAATATCCTTCAAGGTCGTGCTTTAATTGGCCAAGCTTTCGCTCTATATTACAATGAAAAAGTCAGCGAAGCACTCGATCAGCTAGAAGCAATCGCAGCAAATACCAGTCTTGCCGAAGTAGCTCAAATAGAAGCCGCCTACCACCTTGCCGTAGAAGCAAAGGGTGCTGGGCGTAGCGAACAGTATGATCGCTATGCTACACAGATTAAAGCCAGTGAAATCGCAAGTCAGTGGCAGCAACGACTCGTCATGTTTGAGCAATAATCACTCTCTAATCGCAGAACAATCAACGAGCGGATAAGCATGAGATTTATATTTTATTTAGTTTTAGTTATATCGGCGACTAGTACATCGCTATCTGCAG
>CABXXS010000018.1 GCA_902516225.1 Puniceicoccaceae bacterium
TCGTGAAAATTTAAATAAAAATTCACGTTATGGTCAATACTATATGAGAATATTTTCTCTAAGAATATATTAGTTAACTCCTAGCCCATTTCCAAAAGAAATAATAACAATACCGGCTATCATAGCTGCTAGGCCTAGATAGAGATATCTTTTTGCTTTGAAAGATGCGATTTTCCATTCGCCAACTATTAATCCAGCAGAAGTCGCCGTTAAAACACTCATTGCATTAAAAATAGCATATCCGACCGTACCTCCTGCCTCAGGACCTAACTCTGATGCAGCGAATGAAAAAGTTACTGATGCAGTGTAATTCAGAAAAGACATCATTAATATTAATAAAATATTTGTACCTAATTTAGAACTTAAAAATAAAGGCCATCTACTCGTCTTCGTTAAAGTGTTAATAAAATAAAAAGCCGCGACTATTCCGCCAAAGAAATATATCACGTTCATAACACCTACAGACGCTTTCCACTCAGGAAGATTACAACTTATAGCTGCATTGACAAAAGGTTCCTTACCTATTGCATTTGCATAGCTAAAAGCCGTTGCGAGAATACCACCAACTACGGCTATCAGGATGCCACTTAGCATAGAACCTTTGTAGTTACTTTTATTAAGATCATCTTTCTCACGCTCTAAGCCTGCTTTTCCATTAAAAACAACGCCAGCGAGAACTGTTACTAAACCAAGAAGAATAGTGAATAATACGCTAGGACTTGGTAAATTTACAGCGAACTTACCAGCTGAATCTATAAACCAAGGTATCAATGATCCAATAAATATTAATGTTCCTATAAATATAGAAAATCCTAGGGATAATCCTATGTGATTTATGGCCTTACCCCACATAATAATACCTATGCCCCATAACAGACTTGCTATAGCCATTTTAACTAAAACATCTGCATCAACTAGCGTGAAAATTTTCAATCCATCCAGTAATAAATAAGCTGCGATGAAAGGAACAAAAAACATAGTAACCAAAAAGAAAAGACCCCACGTATTTTCATATTCGAATCCACGTGTATACTTTTCAGGTAAAGCGTATAGGCCCAACATGACTCCAGCTGCAATAGCCCACATTATTCCTTCAATCATAATAATTAATTACTTGGTTAATATTAAGCCCTCATCCTTATTGTGAATGGCTAAGATAATTTAAAAACGGTGAGAGAGTTGTACTGCTCTTCGGGTAGCAAAATACTGCCAGGCGCTCCATTAATATTTGGCCCGTTCGGATAGCGCGAAGTTTCACAGCAAAAGGCCTTAAATTGGCCAAACTGGGCACCGCTTTCGCGCTGAAGATCATCCGAAGTATAGAATCCGGTATAAAACAGCATGCCCGGCTCAGAGGATGAGACCTCCAATACACGACCACTAGACGCGTCGCTAAATTCAGCTACCTTTTCAAAACTTTTTAATGGTTTATTAAACACATAATAGGTCTCAAAACCCATTTCAGATTCTGCAAACACATCACCAATAGGTTTCGATTGATTATAATCCCATACAGTACCAGCTACCATTTGCTCTTCGCCTATAGGCACATTACTAGAATCTGGCACGAGAATTTTATTTGATGCGATTGATGCATTATGATCAATAATTTTTCCCTCGAAGGCATTTAGATTGAAATACGTATGATTAGTCAAAGAAAGAGGCGTAGCCTTGTCTGTCACCGCAAAATACTCAATCGATAACTCGTTATTTTTATTCAAGCGATAAGTCACCGTGACCTCGACATTCCCAGGGTAGCCTCCGTCCCCGTCGGGGCTTTTCAGAAACAGCTTCAGTCCAACATCCTCCGAGCCTTCAAGTACCTCCGCCGCCCACACGCGCTTATCAAAAGCCTTAACGCCACCGTGCAAATGATTCGGCCCATCATTGGTCTGCAGCTGATAATCTGTGCCATCGATACTAAACTTACCATCTTTTACACGGGCCGCGTAACGTCCAACTAAACATCCAAAATAAGGTGAGTTCCCAGTATAAGTCTCAGAGAAATAACTGTCGAGTTTGTCAAAACCACATACGATATCTCCAGCCTTACCTCTCTTATCCGGAACAACCATAGAGGTCACAATACCGCCGTAATTAGTGATCTTGACGACCATACCCAGATCGTTGGATAGAGTAAATAGTTCGACGGCTTGCCCGTCAAATGAGCCAAATGGGGATGATGAAATATTCATGAGTTAAATAGAGTTAATACGATTAAAGTTCGGTGCTATCAACTGCATTACCGACGTTAAAAGATAATGTAGTATTTATAGCGGAAATGTATTGTGAAGCAGCAAGGATGACGACTCCGAGCACCATGGAGATGAGTCCTACGTAGAGGCACTTACGCGCTTGCGTAGAGGCTTTTACCCACTCCTTTGTCACTAAGCCACTGATGACCGCGACGAGTAGACAAGTGGTATTAAAAATCGCATAGACCACTACTGGGCCGAGTTCAAAAAGACTCGCTCCGTAACCATAGCCAACCGAAGCAGCATAGTGGAAAAATGCCATGATGAAGATCAGCACCGTATTCATCGCGAAAGTCGGCGTCTTAAATGAGCCCCAAGCCTTTTTTGCAGTGATCTGCCAAACGAAATAGCTACCCATGACTACCCCACCACTTAGGAAAACAACCAGCATCACTCCAAGAGAAACCATCCATGCAGGATTACCAGCAGCAGTTACCGCTGCTCCGATCGGCCCACCACCGACAGTGAAAGCGACATTAAAACCAGTAGCCAACAGGCCGCCAACAACCGCAATCACAATACCAGCTGCCATCGACTTCTTTCCTCCATCATCAGATGCATCTTCTTCCCTCGCCTCGTCCGCTTCACGCAATAAGCCTGCCTTGCAGTTAAAAATAACGCCCATCAACACGACCCCGATACCGATTAGAATCAGTGTAAATATTGCTGTAGGTGGCAATCCTTCAGCGTATCCTTGTTCTACAACAGAAATTCCTATGGGTAACACGGAACCGACAAGGATCACCGTACCTATAAAAAGAGAAAAACCGATCGAAAGTCCGATATGGTGAATAGCCTTGCCCCACATCATCACACCCGTGCCCCAGAGTCCTGCAGATATGATCATAACTGGCAGCACCGCTTTTACTTCAGGTGAAGTATATATTTCGCCGAGACCTTCGACGAGCAATAGGCTCGCAAGAATCGGCACCAAAAACATCGTCTGCAAAAAGAATAATCCCCAAGTATTTTCTTCCTGAAAGCCCTTTGTGAACTTAGCAGGCAAGGCATAAAGTCCAAGCATTAACCCCGAAATAAGGGCCCAAATAATTCCTTCGATCATAGTTTGTAGTGTTTGAGGTTAGGGGTATATGGTGAATAAATAAAACTAACGACCCATCCATCCGCCGTCCACGGTCAGAATCGAGCCATTCATATAATCAGATGCAGCCGAAGCAAGAAAGACCACAGGACCAGCAAAATCATTTGGCGTGCCCCAACGTCCGGCAGGGATACGACTAAGAATCGATTGACTACGCTCGGGATCCTCCCGAATTGCCTGCGTATTATCAGTTGCAACATAGCCTGGAGCGATTGCATTGACGCAGACTCCTTTGCCCGCCCATTCATTGGAAAGTGCCATAGTAAGTTGGCCGATACCCCCCTTACTAGCCGCATATCCCGGCACAGTGATACCGCCCTGAAATGTGAGCAATGAAGCAGTAAAAATAATTTTACCGGCACCACGTGTAACCATCTCTTTACCGAGCTCACGAGATAGCACAAATTGTGCATTAAGGTTTACTTCTATGACTTCGTCCCAGGACTCATCAGAATGCTCTGCGGCTGGCGCACGTAAGATGGTGCCCGCATTGTTCACCAAAATATCAATTCTAGGAAAGTCTGCTTTGACCTGTTCGATGAACGCATGCAAAGCATTGCGGTCACTAAAATCGCAGTTGTAACCTTTGAACGTACGCCCCAGTGCATGTACTTCCTGCTCCACGACACTACCTTCGCTTTCCAGCGTTGCACTCACTCCTATAATATCGGCACCCGCTTGTGCCAACGCCAATACCATTTCCTTACCAATCCCACGCTTACAACCGGTAACTAGGGCGACTTTTCCCGAGAGATTAAACTGATCCAAAATATTCATACGAGACTATGCTTATGAGCACTTAATTAAACTTTTTACAGCTTCCGGATTCTCTCCCAGCGATTGGAATGCTTCCTCAATCTGAGCCAAATCCCGCACATCTGTAATCATAGTGTCGCAATCAACAGCACCTGCAGCGATTAGGTTTATGGCTTGATCATAGTCCTTGGGCTCATAGACACGGGCGCCAAGTAGCTCGATTTCGCGCCAGAAGAATTGGAACATGTCTACTTGAGGTGCCTCCTCATGAATGGCGACCATCACGATACGACAACGCGTCGATGCCGCGGCTGTCATAGTATCGACGCCCGACTGTGTACCAGAAACCTCAAAAATAACATCCGCCCCCTTGTTCCCAGTCACCATATGCAAAGTTGCGGCCACATCATTCTGATTTGGATTGAGCGTTTTAAAACCAAGCTTCTGCGCCGTGTCTATACGGGTTGGGTTGAGTTCGGAAATCGTTATATTGGCACCAGCAGCCTTCGCCACAGTCGCCACCAATAGTCCGATCGGACCACCGCCTATAACGAGTACATCCTCGCCTTTTTGCAAACGACTACGACGCACATCATGACATGCGACTGCAAGTGGTTCGATCAATGCCGCATGTGATAAAGAGACTGATCCCGGAATCTTATGAATTGTGTGCGCAGGCACAACCCACTGTTCCTGGTAGGCTCCATCGGTATCCAATCCAAGAAACTTCAGATTATGACAAATATGTTGATGCCCGCGCTGGCATGCGGGGCATTCGCCACAGGCATCCAAAGGGCGAACAACGACACGATCTCCAACCCGAACATCTGTCACCTCGCTACCAATAGCATCAATGACACCTGAGGATTCGTGACCTATGACTCGATGAGTTCCGATACGCTTAGCCATGGCACCATGAAAAACATGTAGATCTGTTCCGCAAATTCCACAAAAGGCGACTTTTATGCGAACTTCATTTGCGGACGGCTCGAGCGATGAAATATCCTCTATCGAGAAACTACTATTACCAGTAAAATATGCGGCTTTCATTCCATCAAAATCTAAAAATCTATACTTCGTGAGGCGCTAGTTTATCCCAATTAAAGATCACGCCGACGCCAGGAGTATCAGGAGCAACAGCTCGAAAATTTTCGACTACTAACGGTCGGGTGGTGTATTCATCAATCGGGAAACTATGTACTTCAAGCCAACCAGCATTTGGTTGGGAAGAGACGAGACTGACGTGTAACTCCTGCATTCCATGTGAACAGACTGGTATATTATACTTTCGCGATAGCTCTGCCGCATGAAGCCAGCCTGTGATGCCACCACAGTTGGATGCATCCGGTTGAATGTAGGAAAGCTTGGATTGCTCGAAGGCATAAGCAAACTCATGAATAGTATGTAAGTTCTCCCCCATTGCCAGCGGTATGCCAGTCGCGTCTGCAATTTTAGCATGACCCAAATAATCATCTGGGATTATAGGCTCTTCGAACCATAGAATACCGTACTTCTTAAAACGATTCGCAGCCTCAATGGCTTTCTCGACGCTCATCGAATAATTAGCATCCACCATAAAGCTCACGTCCGGACCAATCAACTCTCGAACCCTTTTAATTCGTTCTATATCCTCATCTAAATTCTCCCGACCGATCTTAATCTTCACAGCGTTGAAGCCACGCTTAAGGTAACTACGAACATTATTGAGCAATTTCTCCATTGGAAACATTAAGTCAATGCCACCACAGTAGGCCTTACACGTATTCGAAACACCACCGGCCATTTTCCAAAGCGGTTCAACACTTTGTTTACCACGAATATCCCACAGCGCAATATCTACAGCAGAGATCGCAAACGAAGCAATGCCACCACGGCCGACATAATGAATATGCCACTGCATAAAATCATAGATATCGATAATGCCGCTACCCTCTTTGCCGATCAAGACAGGCGTCAAATCATGCTCGATCATCGATTTTATGGCATGTCCACCCTTACCTCCTGTGTAGGTGTACCCAGTTCCCTCGCTACCGTCTTCCAAGGTAACTGTCACCGTAACTAACTCAAAATGCGTGTGGTCACCGTGCTTCGCATCTGAGAGCACCTCAGGTAGAGGCACTTCGAACAAGCGAGTTTTGACTTGGGTAATAGCACTCACACTTAATCAAAATTTACATAGAAGGTTTTCTTCTCCAAATATTGTTCGAAACCATACTTTCCGTCCTCGCCACCGGTACCACTGAGCTTGTAACCATTATGAAAGCCCTGGTGCTGCTCACCATGACCACGATTAACATAGATTTCACCACACTCCAGCTCGTCAGTCAGACGTAGGATATTTTTCATATCTTGGGTACAAACCATTGCAGCAAGACCATAATCAGAGTCGTTGGCATATTCGATCGCTTGATCCAGAGTGCTGAATTTAACCACTGGTAAGATCGGCCCGAAGGATTCTTCATGAATAATTGTCATCCCTTGTGTAACATCGGTCAAAATTGTCGGCTCAAACCAGTTACCTTTTTCAAACTCGGGTCCAGTCGGAACCTTACCGCCATGAGCCAATGTCGCGCCCTCTTCTAAGCTCAGCTTCACTAAATGCTGCATATGCTCCAATTCCTTCGCATTCACCTTTGGCCCTATATCGGATGCCGGATCCATTGGATCTCCAACTTTGAGGGCGACCACTTTATCCATAAATATTTCCATGAAGGGCTTGTAGATCGACTCTTGCACGTAAAGACGCTCATTACAGGTGCAGACCTGCCCACAGTTATCAAAGCGTGAGTGAAGTGCTGCGTTCGCAGCAAGCTCTAGATCGGCATCTTCGAGAACGATACAAGGCGCCTTGCCACCCAGTTCCAGTTGCACGTGCGCCATATTGTCGGCAGCTGCCTTGATGATAGCTTGTCCCGCCGGTGTACTACCTGTCATCGAGACCATATTAGTTAGTGGGCTACGCACCAAGGCATCCCCCACCGTGCTTCCGGGTCCTGTAACGATGTTCAACACACCTGCTGGTATTCCGACCTTGTTGGCGAGATTACCCAATTCTAAGGTGGCCAATGGCGTCTCAGAAGTCGGCTTCACGATGATGGCATTACCAGCTACCAAGGCAGGTCCGATCTTACGACCTGCAAGCGCCAGTGGAAAATTCCATGCGGTAATGGCAATAACCACACCCCGAGGTATTTTGTGAATCCAGATATGCTCGTTTGGGTTGTCAGACTTGACTATATCGCCGTCCATCTGACGCGCCCAATCACATGCGTATTCGATAAAGGAACTAGTCACCTCAACTTCCATCTCAGCGACACGCAACAACTTGCCCTGTTCCATAACTAAAAGTTGAGCAAGACGCTCTTTATTAGCGCGAATCTCAGCGGCAAAGGCACGTAGCAATTCCGCACGGGCGCGTGCAGGTGTACGGCGCCATTCAAGCTGCGCTGACTTAGCTGCTTCCAATGAAACTTGTGCATCCACCTCATTAGCGTTCTGTATGTGGGCGACAACTGAGCCCGTTGATGGGCTTAAGACGGCTTCGGTTTGACCAGACTTAGAATTGGCCCACTGACCATTGATAAATAGTTGATATGTTTTCATAATGATGATTAAGCGAATATTACAAACTTTAAAACAAAGATAATCATAATTATTATACACTATAGAAGAATCGCTAAATAAGTGAATACGTAATTTGCGTTAAGAGTAGGACGATTTACTTACTCTGAAATATAACGCTCCGAGTTATATATTCGCCAAGAAATCCGAATATTATCAGATGATGTCATAAATTAATATGTTGATAACATAGATACTTCGTTAAAATGCGCAAAAATTCGTAGTTCGCATAATATCCGAACTTAGACGCATAATGCGTGATTACTCTCTACTAAATTTGTGCTAGATTATATAGTGAGTTTTATCATTAACAATCACGGTCGCACATCTACTACAAGTGCTATACCGTCTTCATCAGACGAGTAGTCCCGCAACTAAAAACGATACGACATAACTCTTAAATTCAGGCATCCCACTCTTACTTCATCGCATAAATTAATAGGAACCGAAATAGTTACAGTTAGCCATAAACTAACTAGTTAATTCTCTAACGAACAAGCCCTTACATCACCTTTGCATTTAATAAAAAGAAAATTTTTAGCGCTCTCTTTAATTGCTAGCTCGCATGCTCTGTTCTCAGCTGACGTCTATGTCGCTATTAACGGTTCCAACTCCAATACCGGTGATGCACCTGGCCACACGAGTGCTTACGCTACAATTGCCCACGCCGTCTCACAAATGTCTTCCGGTGACACCTGCTACGTGCAGACTGGGACCTACCATGAAATCGTCAACCTGAGCTCAAAAAGCGGACTAACGATCACTGCCTATGGAGACGGGCCAGTATTGATGGATGGCACCATCGCCCTGACCTCGAACTGGACGCAGCATGACAACGGCATCTATAAACTTACTTATACCGAGAATGATCCTTGGCAGCTCTTCCAGAATGGAGAGTTGATGATGAATGCCCGCTGGCCGAATGCCTACCTGCACGACGATAGCGTTTGGCATATGGAAGAGCATTGGGCGCATATTAATTCAGACACAACAACCCTGAAAACGGAAATGGTGGACAGTGCCACCGCCCACTCCGACCTCTCAGCCCTCTCTTTTAGTATTCAAGATGCCATTGCAGTGCTCAACGTCGGTAGCTTTAAAAGCTATACTCGCACTGTCACCGCTCACACAATCGGCTCCAGTACTTTCAATGTAAATGCCGTTAACACCCTTAAGAGCAAAGAACAGTTCTACTTTTTAGAGGGTAAACTAGAGTTTTTAGATTCCGCCCGTGAGTGGTTTTTCGATAGTAGCTCAAATACTATTTATCTCTGGGCTCCCGACGGCGGTTCGCCTAGCGGCGACATTCGCGCCAAAGTACAAGACCACGCCTTCACTGGATCCTTCTGCAACAACATCACAATCAGTGGTATCGATTTTTTTGCGACCACGGTCAACTTTACCAACAGTTCCAATATCCGTGTCGAAAGCGGCAACTTCAGCTACCCCAGCTGCACCAAGCGTATGCTAGGCGTTACCAATGCCACGCCAATCACCACCAGCTTCAATGGTGGCAGCAGTAATGTGTTTTATAACAACACCCTTTCCTATGCAGAAACTCATGCCATTTACATGAACGGCAGCAGTAATACCATTGAGAACTGCCGCTTTGAATACATCGACTGGAGTTGTGCGGACCTGCCAAATCTAATGGGTACCGTCTACATGCGAGGCACTCAGCCGACATTCCGCCGCAATCATTCATACTGGTCTGGTGCTTCTGAATTTCTCGACTTAAACGAGGCTCCTTTTGTCGAACTCAACGATATTTCTCATATCGGTTACGTGCAAAACGACGGTGCAATCATTCAAATGAGTGTAAACGTTCAATCAGGTAGTGATGTAGGCTACAATTGGTTTCACGACTCCTTTAAATACGGGTCCCGCTTTGATGCAGTTAATCGGGCAGGAAGTTCCACTGGAAGTAACGGACTCATGCATCACAACCTAGGATACAACATTAAGACCACCTTAATGTTCAAAGGCGATGACCATCGCTGTATCAACAACACCGCCTTCGATTCCGGCAATGATGGCTCACCGGGAGGCGGAACTAATGTCGACATTATTATACTCGACGACTCAGTGTCCGATAGCATCGGTACAGAAGTCTATAACAACGTAGCGGAGAAGATCTCCTCTCAGCGTAAATACTATCAAGCTTACAATACAGGTACCATCGCAAGTCATAACTGGAATGGCTTTAAACAGGGTAATGTCGATATTCGCACCTTATTGCGCGACCCAGAAAATCTCGATTTTAGGCCAATTCCAAATTCCGTACTCGTCGACACCGGGAAAATTGTAACAGGCTTGACCGATGGCTACTACGGTAGAGCGCCTGATATAGGAGCTTATGAGCATGGTGCGAAAAACTACTGGATACCCGGCCCTAAAGAAGCCAAATCTACCGTTCCCATACCAGTCAATACTACCATGACAGCTAAGGCTTCTGCTTCGCTTATGTGGCTCCAAGGACTGGAAGCGCTCTCCAACGATGTGTATTTAGGAACCAGCTACAGTTCGGTTAATAATGCAAATACATCTTCTCCTGAGTTTGTCGGTAACCAGACTAATAACATATACGATCCACTTGGTCTGACTGCACAAACCTACTATTGGCGAGTAGATAGCGTAACCACCGCTGGCACAATCAAAGGCACCGTCTGGTCGTTCACAGTGCAAACTGCCAATGAAACCGCCCCTACAATCGTCAACACTGTCGCAGATCATGTCACGTCTACATCGGCCACCATCGGGGGCAGTATAACTGACGGCGGTACGGGCTCGAAAGTCTGGATGCACTGGTGGGCTGAAGGCAATGCCGCTTTCCCGACCATTGTCTACTTAGGTAAGCACTCAGGTAGCTTCTCAATTGAACTTATTAACTTAGAGGAGAACCAGACCTACCACTACAAATGTCACGCCCAAAATAACTACGGAAGTAGTTCGACTACGACCACAGCTTCCTTCATAGCAGTCGATACACTTGAATGGAGTGAACTGCTGTATGACGATTTCGAACTAGGCTTAGGAAATTTCACATCAGGGGGTTCCAATGCTGTGCTTTTCAACGACGATGACCCAAACAATCTCGACAATCTCAAAGACATCGAATCACCCGAGGGTAACAACTCCGTGCAAATCAACAATGACAATGCAGTAAATAGCTCTTTCGCCTACTCTAGTGGGGTTGATGTCATAGCGCCCGGCTATCTTAAGATCAAAATAGAGTTCACCTTTTTCCCGTGGAGCATGGAATCCACCGACAATTTCTTCTTTCAGTACTATGACGGCACTACCTGGATCACGCTAAATGACTATCTAAGCGGAGTCGACTTCACTAACGGTATCGTACAGAATGAAGAATTCATCTTCGAAAACACTACCCATACACTAAGCAACAGTTTTAATATTCGCTTCATGTGCGACGCCAATGGCGACGGTGATTACATCTACATCGATTCTGTGCGCCTGTCTGTGCTCGAAGCTACCAGCCTTTCACCCTATGCGCAATGGGCAAGTGATCAAGGGCTGAGTGCCGCCGAGTCTGAACTATCAATCGACCCTGATAATGACGGAAAAAACAATTTGTTGGAATACGCGCTTGGCGGCGATCCAACCGATGGCTCCGACGGCGCATCGTTCATACCGACATACACAGTGCATGATGATGCTGGAACAAACTGGTTAGACTATGTTTACCGCCGCCGCACCGATGCCGTCACACGTGGAATCAGCTATGAACCGCAACACAGCGCCACCCTCGATGCCGACTCTTGGTCAGCCACCGGTTTCACTGAAACCGGCACCACACCAATAGATAGCCACTTCGAATCCGTCACCACTCGAATATCTGTTGAAGGCGTTGAAAAGCTCTTTATACAGCTAGAAATTAATGCTACCGGGTGAGGTCAAGACGCGCATCATCGAACATTAAACCAAATATCTAAACATCGAATACATGAAATCGCTATAAAGCAAAAAATCTACATTACAGTAGCCATTCCGATCCACAATAAATGATGACAGTACGCGAGCTATAGTTCACGTAAAACGCCACAAACAAATTCGCGTATTGTCTCAAGTTGAGATATTAAGCAAACTTAATTCATGAACTCTAGCACGAAGGAAATTGCTCTGTTAATTGACTACAACAGCAATTATTACCGATCTATCGTAACTGGAGTATCACGCTATAATAAGCTCAGTGGCTGGCGCTTTTATACCTATCGAGGAATCCCGCAAATAACCGAAGCTCAATTGAAGAAGTGGAATGGTGCTGGCGTCATCGGACGTCTCTCTCCCGAGATCATCGAAATACTCGACTATCGCGGCACTCCTAGTGTCAACATTAAGACCGACCATAAGAAACTAGGCGGCCACTCGGTCTTAATGGATAATCACAAAATAGGCAAAATGGCGGCTGAATATTTCATCGAAAAAGGAGTTCGAAATTTTGCCAGTACTGCATGGTCAATTAAAGGATTCAGTGGTATCAGTAAAATAAATTCTTACGCAGCCATATTGAAGTCGCATGGCTATGAAAATACGGTTCTCCAATCGCCTAGCGATATTAACAACCTGCGCAAACTGTTACCAATTGAAAAAGGTCATACTGTCGGTGTGTATGCGGCGCAAGATTTCCTAGGCCGTATGATTATTGATGCTAGCATAAAAAGTGGTTTACGCGTACCCGAAGATATCGCTGTATTGAGCACAGATAATGGCCCGTTCATCTGCGAGATGCTCACCCCTACGATGTCCAGCCTCGAGCTAGGCGCAGAGCGAGTTGGCTATCAGGCAGCGTCATTACTAGATCAACTAATACAAGAAAAAAAGCCACACACTAAGCTATCGCTTATTCCGCCAGAACGTATAGTCGAGCGGCAATCGACCGAGATTCTAGCAATGCAAGATAAGCTTGTTGCTCGGGCATTGAGCTTCATTAAAAAGAATGCCCAGAGTCCAATCACAGTCGATGATCTTACTGCCGCTCTGCATTGCAATCGCCGCGTGCTTGAAATACGCTTTAAGAATGAAGTCGGTCGTACTCTTCACAAAGAGATTCGGCGCACACGTATACAACGCGCTTGTAAGCTATTGCGCGAAACCGATATGCTTATTGAGGTACTTAGCGAAGTCTGCGGCTATAGTAACCGCGAACGATTCAATGCCGCCTTCCGTACTGAAATTGGAAAAACTCCTTCGGTCTATCGTCGCGAGTTCCGATTTGCCGGTAATTCGCATGTATAGTACACCTTAATCATCTCGAAGCTCTAGGCTATGCAGACGAAAATAAAATCATATACAGTCCTTAAGCTCACTTATCACTGCTTCTATTCTAATTTTAATTACAACCTTCAACGAGTAAGTAAAACAGCCGTAAATAATCTACCTAATATACGAACCAAAATTTTCTACTGTATAGAATGCTAAGGCAATACCTTGGTCCTAATGTCAAACCTCGATCCCCATACCAGTAAATTTACATTTGATATGTTATTATTATATTATCTATTTTTCGCTAGGATCTAAATTTCCTGGCCTGAGCCATGGAACGACATATGGATCTGAAGTATTAGGATCTCCAAATTTTTCTAAATAATTTTTTGAATTAATTTCTGCCTGCCTTCTAGAATCTTCGTCGTAGACCCAATTATTTTCAATTGCCTGATTAACCGAAGCAATACGTGCTTTCGCTTTATCCGAGAAATCATTATCAATTACATCAGCTTTAACTTTTACCCTTAGCTCTTTGAATTGTTTCTTTAGTTTTTCACGAATACTACTGTATTCTTTATCGTCGTATACATTTTTACTTTCGGTTGGATCCACCTGTAAATCGTATAATTCCCACGCGGCAGGTGTAGAATGCTTAGAACGCTCAGATCGATAGCCCACATTACCCGAAGTACCATAGAATTGTATTAGTTTATAGCGTTTAGTGCGCATAGCAATATGACCAGGCACATCGTGGTGCGCCATATGCATCCAGTACTGATAATAAGCGGCTTTTTTCCAATCGTCAGACTCCTCACCAGTCTCTAAAATAGAACGAAAAGAATCACCTTGCATATACATTGGTGTTTTTACTTCTGCAAAATCTAATATCGTAGCCGGGAAATCAATGTTTTCAATTACAGCATCAGAGCGTGTATTCTGAGGTATAGATTTAGGATAACTTACAATTAACGGCATACGTACAGACGGCTCATACGCCCATCTTTTATCCTGCATATCATGTTCTCCTAAAAAGAACCCCTGATCCCCTGTGTACATGATAATAGTATTATCCATCAGTCCTTCTTTCTCTAAATAAGCTATTAACCTACCTATATTGTCATCTACTCCTCTTACACATCGAAAATATTTTTTTAAGTAAACATTATATGCAGCTATTTTTGCTTCATTATCTGACAAACTTTCATCTATCTCCCAATCGGCATCATAACTACGACGAAAATTTCTACGACCAATGGATGTCCCAATAACTCTTTCCAATTCGTTATTAACACCTCGGGTAGCTATAGAACCTTCCCCCCTCTTCCAGAGAGTAAGTGGTTCGGGCATTTTTATATCTTCTAAGTAAGATTCATAGCGTGGCGCATATTCGAAATAGTCATGAGGTGCTTTAAAGTGTAATTTCAAGAAAAATGGTTTTTCTGTAGATCTGCGATTTACGAACCAGTCTATTGCAGAATCCGTAATACAATCCGTGGAATGCCCTTGCATTCTAAATTTTTTCTTCACTCCTGTTTCAAAGAATTCTGGATCAAAATACTTACCTTGTCCCGGCAAGACCTTGTAATAATCGAAAGCAGTCGGTAAGTCTTTCAAATGCCACTTGCCGATCACGGCTGTTTGATAGCCTGCCTTTCTCATTTCGTGCGCTAAATATTGCTTAGCTTTAGGTAATCTATCGTCTAAAGTCATAACACCATTTATATGACTACGTTGCCCGGTCATTATACTAGCACGACTAGGTGTACAGATAGCGTTACCACAAATGACATGATCAAAAACCATTCCTCTTTCCGCTAGTTTATCGAGATTCGGTGTGGGATTTAAGTGCTTAAACCTCGATTCATATGACCCTACTGCCTGCCATGTATGATCGTCAGACATTATAAAAATGATATTAGGTTTTTTACCTGAAACCAAATTTATAAATCCTAAATAAACAAAAAAAACTAGTAATAAACATTTTTTCATAATTCTCTTTTTATCCATCGACTGTGATAGGTGCCATTACTTCTGCTTGATCTTCTAACACTATTAAACCTAAATCATTTGTATCAATTTTAAAGACAACAGCAGATTTATTGGGTGCTTTAAATGGTGTACGGATCTTCAGACCTTCGTCACTTTTCTCCCATATTATAGACTCGTCAGAGCCTATAACTGAGATCTCTTTAATCTGAGTATTGGCTAGATTATCATGATTCAAACAATTTACTTTAAATTGTTTATGGCTTCCAAGCCAGCCCATTTGAATTACATAAAGATTATTATCTTTAGTAGTAAAACGAATATTTTCAGCATTATATTCACTGTCCATTTGAACGAAATGCCCACTTGATGCCATTCTTTTTGGGCCTTCTCCATAAATTTTGAAAGGCCTTGTTCCATAGATGGCTTCACCGTTAAGCTTAAGCCAATCACCCACTCCAAGTAAAGAATGCCTTTGTTCCAATGGGATTGAACCGTCAGATCTTGGTGAGATGTTCAAAAGTAAATTTCCATTTTTACTAACAATATCTACCAAAGTATGGATAAGCTCTCTCGAGCTCTTAATATCTAGTTCTTCAGTATAAGACCAACTGCCGGTTTCAGTCCATACACCTGCACTTATAGTATCATCGGTTAGCCATGCATATTCGGTTAAACGGTCAAGTCGACCTTTTTCAAAATCCACTATACCTACGTTTTGCGGTAAATCATTTTGTTTGTAGGTGATAACAACAGGTTTCTTCCATTGTGTAGCAGCTTTCAGGTATGTATTCACAAATTCTATCCTATTTTTTTGTGGTATTCTATCCAACCAACTATCAAACCAAATCAAATCAGGGCGGTACTTCTCGATTACCTCTTCTAATTTTTCATTCCACATTTGCAGAAAGTGGTCCCAAGAGATAGATCCATATAGTTTCGATAATTCGTCCGAATCTTCGTAAGCTGGATTATTACGCTCTAAGTATTTCTCCCTGCCATAATAGTACCATTTTCTTTTATCTCTTTCATTACTTTCACTAGGTGCTTTACCCATACGCGCGTGATGAAAAGTTGTAATAAATTTGAGTCCCTTTTTTCTTATTGAATCTGCAAGCTCACCTACAATATCTCGACGTGGCCCAGTATCTTTAGCGTTCCAAGGTGTAACTTCTGAATCCCACATTGCATAGCCATCGTGATGCTCAGCTACTGGTCCTGCAAATCGTGCACCTGATAAGTAAAATAACTGCGCCCATTCTTCCGCGTTGAATTTATCACCCTTAAATAAAGGAACGAGATCATGATACTGAAATTCTGCAGGATCCCCATAATTATCAATGTGGAAAGGATGTTCTCTAAAAGACTGAAAACCGACTCCTAAATTATAGTTTCGCTTACTTTCAGATTTGACAGGCATCTTTCCACTTGGGTGGCCATACATCGTTCTAGGATAATGTTCATTTCCATATGCAGGGACTGAATATGGTCCCCAGTGGAAGTAGATACCAAACTTTGCGTCGCGAAACCACTTAGGAGCCTCTTCATGGTCAGAGAATTTTTCCCAAGATAATAACTCTGAAGCAGCAGTATTTACTGTAAGAGACATGAATATATAAATTAGAGTATATTTAATTATCGAGCGCATCTTCTCTTAATGGTTTTTTATATAGAGCTTCCCTAGGAATATTAAACCTAGATGGATTGTGCATCACATCTCTGACAGTACTGTAGTGCGGGAAGTATTTCCAATCTCTCTTCTTTTGTTTTCCTTGTTCTAAATCACAATTAAAACGTAATAAAAAATTCCAATCTGATCTCCCATAGTGACACAAACCCCAAGAAAATCCCTTCCCGTTAGCGGGGTCTTTAAATTTATCTGCAATATATGCACCGCCAGCGGGTGGGATATCCTCAAGCGAACATACCACTTCAAAATTAATGCCATCCTCGGTATACTGAACTGTATGACACTCCGGACCTGCCCAATCAATCATTGCGGCAATACCGTTTCGCCAAGGCCATACCCAAACTTCGTGGCCACTATTAGTAACTGGATTGTATTTTGATTTTATATACGGCCCCTCGGGATGATCTGAGACTGCTACACCCCACCTAGAATCAGAATATAGTAAATTATCGATTCCATGACCTTTGTAATAGAGCCAATATTTCCCCCATCTTGGAATAATTTCTGGGTCGTGTACTGCCGCGCTATCCCAAGAGCCTTTTTCTAAAACTCGTTTTTTCCATATTTGTTTTGGATCTGGTAAATCAAATTTCCCATCTGAAGCAGTTTCGAGTATTGGTTTATCTAATTTGTTCCATGGCCCATCTGGCGAATGAGCCCACGCCATGGCAACTACATTGATACCGCAACCTTGTTTTTTTTCTGGTATATGTGTTTTTGTCTCTGCCTGGTAAGTGAGGTAATATTTATCGTTGGCGACGAAAATATTACATGTGAAAACACTCCAATCATCCCAAGATCCTTTAGGTCCTCTCTTAACTGCAGGACCTATTTCTTCCCACTTTTTACCATCAATACTCGTTGCATACCATATGTCCGCATCAAGCCATTTAGAAGTCGTGCTGGTGTTTCTAGTATACCAAACATAATATTTATCATTATAATAAATTATTGAACTTGGGTCTCTTCTATTTACACCCCTCTCATAGCCCAAACCTTCTATAGGCTCATAAAGAAAACGTGTATATAGTTCACTTTGGCTGTTTACATTTGGATTTCGCTGCATGGCAGCGCTTACTTGAGCCTCAGCGCAAAGTATAAAATTAAAGAATACTGTAAAACTAAAAAATAGTTTCACGATCAACCTCCTCTCTTTCTTTTTGTATACGATCACGCCAACCCTGGGACAAACCAACACCACGCTGAAAGTATGTTGAAGAATTAAACCTTAAATTATTTCTTTTAAATTTAGGCTCATTCACTTTTGAGGATAAATCACAGTCAAAACGTGCCAATATGCTCTCGTTAACCGCACCACCTCCGTCTGGATTGATGTGGCAAAGTCCCCATAAAAATCCTTGGCCATTACCTGTACCTAAAAATGCATCCGGACAATATGGCCCAGGTGCAACAGGAGGAATTTGAATGAGTGATGCTATTTGAAAATGCTCTCCATCGGATGCATACTGTATAGTATTTTTTTCGGGTCCATCTAGTGCTACAATAGCTGCAACTCCTTCTTTCCACGGGAACATACAGGTTTCATGCCCAGAATTGATCACTGGATTAATTGGAGAAGCAGTAAAAGGTCCCAAAGGATCATCTGCAAATGAAACTCCCTGCATACGAATTATATACTCATCGCCACGCTCTACTGGCGCTCCTTTATAATAGATTGCAATACGACCATTTAAAATAATGGGACACGGGTCGTTAATCTTTATATTATTCCATGTGCCTTTTTCTCCAGGTAAGATAACTGGTTTGGGATGATGGGTCCATGGACCATAAGGACTCTCAGCGTAAGCAACACGAACAGGGCAGTAAGCTTGTCCACCAACCATTGGGGCATAAGCCTGAAAGTAGAGATAGTACATACCCTTCCATACTAGGATACCTGGAGTGCATATTGACCTTGATCCATATTCAGGTTTTGGTGGTCTCGAAACAGCTGGATATGTACTCTCGACCCACTCGATACCATTAGTACTGGTAGCATGCCAAATGTCAGCCAAATCCCAATCGGTAGCTGGTTTAATATCTGTGGCATTCTTAAGTCCAACTGGATCACATGCCGACGTTCTTCTTGTGTACCACACGTGAAAACTATCACCAACTTTGATAACTTTTGTAGGGTCTCTTCGAGAAGTAAAAGGAATCTTTTCAAAACCGACGAGAGGCGTATATTTGAAATTAGAATACAATTCATTATTTAAATCTTCATGCGGATTCCATTGATCATACAATCTTTGCATTGCTGCACTCAGAGCAAAGTCTGGCTTCTCAATAGGAACCACGCCGGGAAAAGTCGACGCATTTACAAAGTTAATACTTAAATATGAAAATATATATAGAATTACTCTCATATTAACTACCTCTTATTAATCCAGTCTTTTGGCATTCGCAAAGCTCTCTGAAAATATGTTTCTTGATTAAACCTCAGATTATTACGCTTAAAAAAGGGCCGATCTATATCTAGAGATAAATCACAGTCAAAGCGTGCTAAGATACTATTTTTAGCTCCGCTTTCTTTATCCATAATATGACATAAGCCCCAAGTTATGCCTCTTCCATCCATGTTATCGGCAAATGCATCATGACAAAATACTCCTGGTGCGACAGGC
>CABXXS010000019.1 GCA_902516225.1 Puniceicoccaceae bacterium
GTCCTAAAGATCAGCGGAGTGAGGGGAGCAACCACAAGCGCCCAGTTAAGACTAAGAGTAAGTTCGCAGGGAAAAAGTCTAAGAAGTCAGCAGCTAATATCGAAGTTCGAGCAAAGACTCCTGCCCGGAGATTTAAACGCCCAGATTAATCAGCGCACAGACAGCTCAAACATTACGAGGCCCACCTTTTAAACTACTTAGAATCGTATTGGACTTTGTAAAACAACCCCTGCCTAATTTAGGCTATAAAGGGCGCGCCAAGAAGTTGACACGGCGAGTGTACACTTCGGAATTGGCCGAAATATAACTTTCGTCTGTTTCGTATCCAGTCTGCGCCCTAGCATCATTTTGGATCACTTGAAGGGCCTCATCGGAAATTATCACTAAGGTAATTTCTGCATAAGCTAACTGTTTTTTTAAAGCATTGTCACCACTTGATTGAGGGCCTACAGTAGCATTATCGCCGCCGTAAATTGTCTTCTCAGTGTAAGCAGAGACTAAAGTTTCTGTGCCCGTTATGCCGTCATCCTCCACATAAAAATCTACTCTAAAATCTACAATATTAGAGGCCAAGAAATTACGCCCTTTTTCACCAATTGTTGAATCATCGCTCCACAGCGTATTATTAAATGACTTTTTTTGATTATCTTCCCCCCCCATTAAATCTTCAAAAGTGGTTCTAGGATCGATTACATTTCGGTAGAGGATAAAAGTTCTTTCATCTCCTGATTCTGCGCCTGTGATAGGGTCACTATACTTCAAAAGGTAGGAGATGCCGCAAATATCGCCCGGTCCAGTCGGTCGGTCTTGAGCAGGCGAAAATAATTTTAACTCGGTAGTCTTAAAATTGCTACCGCTCCCAAAAGGATCATCAAGGGGCACTTGCTCCGACTCCAGCCAAGTCATGTTATTATTACGAAAGACTGCTGCCTCTAGATCTTGAGTCAACAAGTCCATAACTATCCTAGCCTCCGCATTCGCAGTGAGTTTACCGGAAGAACGATTCCAAACTTTTAGTACCTCGCTAGTAATTTGAATAACCAGGCCCGTGAGTATAACCATGACTACAGTGGCCACCATTATTTCGATTAGCGTAAACGCGCTTTGATGCTTCTTTTGACGGCTAAAATTCAATCTTTTCATTTTCAAATCCTACTAACGAACTACCGCCGTATTGTATGTAAATAAAGGTTCAAAATTAGCAACGTCAGAGAGTCCCTTATTATATGTAAATTTACTATCTGGGCTTTCCGCAAAAATACGAACCTCCATAGCTAAGTAGCCTTCTGGATATTGATTGAAGTCTTTACTAAGATAGAGAAATCCTTCTCCCTCATTATCACGCGTCGTACTAGTTAATTCAGTCTCTGGCGTAACGGATGAAGCTGTTAGTATGACACGATAAACAGGGCCAGCTGCGATTACATCTGTCCCCGTTCGAATGTCGCTAGCTACGACCTGTGCCTTTGTCGCCTCGCCTACGGTGAATTGGTCGCTAAAGCCAACTACAAGGCTAACATCATCATTAATGTCATAAGCCCTAAAAACAAATGCTGTAATAAAACCATCTGTGCGCAGCTCTTTGTAAATAGTCTCAAACTTTGATTGTCCACTAACTGCAATATCTGGAGAGCTCTGCAGAAATGTGTTGATCGTGTTAACCACCGAAGAAACTTCGTCTACCTTTTCTACTTCATCGACAGATTGTAAAGTTGGGCCGAGTAATCCTACCAATGCTAGTACTGTAACAAGAAAAATTCCGATCGCGAGTACCACTTCAATTAAGCTGAAGCCTTTGCGACAAAGAAATAGAGACCCATCGGCTCCTTCAGTTGGTAATTTCATAAAATTTAGAATGTTAATCGGGGTTCGGTATATCAGAAGGGTCTTTAACTAATGTTGTCGTGCCCACTCTGCGAAATATAAGGGCTGCTTTGAGACCCCCATTCTTAGACTCACTAAAGTCTACTTTAAGAGCGCCTCCATTCTCTGGCTTAAGTGTCCCAGCTTGAAGAACCAACCAATTATTATCAAAGCCAGTAGCCATCGTACCGTTGCTATTAAACTCATAGTAATAATAAGCTTCACCAGTTCCAGCGCCTTGGGCAGTCCGCAAAGGATAATCTATTTTAATAATATTTGAGAGCGGGGACCAATCCTCATACAATTTTGGATTTGGGTTGAAATAAATCCCTTCAGGAAGATAAGTGCCTTGCGTTGCGGCGTACCAACTTCCAGTAGGATCTCCGTTCGACTCTAACTCTTCATATATTATGCCAAAAAAGCGCAATTTTTTTTCATCATCATTATTCGAGGCATTATCAGAATAAATAATTAGACGGGACTTAGCGCTCTTGAGTATGGCCTGCCCCCTCGCGCCCTGCGCGATACCAGATACGATACGCTGCGCAGAGCTTAGCTTCGCGCCGTCTCCTCCGGAACCTCCAATAAAAATAATGGAAGAAGCTATTAGTATAATACTAATCACCACCAGCAATTCTATTAAAGTAAATGCAGATTTTTTCTTCATAAGGTTTCCGTGCGTTTACTAATCCGCTAGTGAATAGCTGGGAGCACCGAGGTCTTCATCCTCTTCCACGTAAGCACTGACCAAAGCCTTGATCTCTTTATTGCTGCCAGAAGAGTCTTTGACTGTAACCTCTTGATCACCATCACCATCGATAATAATAATAATATTAGTATTATTAAAACGATCAGCGAGCTGGTCAGGGTCGACTGAATCGTCATCTTTTAGAAAAAATTCGGACTCGGAGAAACTATGGAATCCAATTAAACGGCGGTTGCCTCCTACGGCGGAATCAAGTACTTTTCCAGTTGTAGTACTCCTCCCTGAGAGCGTCTCCATAAATTCCTTACACATGCTGGCACTGGACAAGTCAACTTTCTCGTCGGAATTTCCTGTTACAAAGGGCAGGTAACCATATTCACCTTTAAACATTTGGATCGCATTGACATAACCTGAAAGTTGAGCCTTTGATGCGGCAATATTCGCTTGTTTGCGGACAGCTCCGACAGTGGGAATTAAAATCCCTGCTAAAATACCGATGATTGCTATAACCATAAGTAATTCTATTAAAGTAAATCCTAGTATCTGTTTGTTTCGTTTCATAAAGTTATTCTCCTGCAAATATAATACCTGCACCATTAGCTGTGTCGCGGAAATCGTTAGCAATAAGGCCAGTACTAGCGTTTATTTTTGTTTTGATAGTATTATTTGCAGTGTTGCCACCGGCGCCAGTAGAATACAAATGATACCCGAACATCTCATACGAGTTAGGCCTGTCATCCCACTTGTACCAATACATGTACGGATTTCCCCAAGGATCTAAAAGATTTGTTGTTTCACTATCTATTCCAATAGTAGCAAACTTTGTTTCGTCTAAAAATTTTGGGTTACGTTTGATTTGATTCTCATCGGTAATTATAATTGCCTCTATATTGCTAACACTATCATTCGGGTCCGGATCATCAATAACTAACCTTCCTGTAAGAGCATAAAGTAATGTTTTATTTGTATCGGTCTCTCCTGACTTATGCCATGGATAGTCACCATAGCGTGACTTAAACTGCTCAAGAGCTTGTGCGATTGTCGCCAACTCTGCCCTTGCTTTAGTGCGAGCTTGGGCATTTTGGACGCCACGAGATATCCCAAAAGTAATACCAGCAAGTATTAGGATGATAGCAATCACCATCAACAGTTCAATGAGTGTGAAGCCATTGCGGTTAGGATGGCTGTTAACTAAAAATTTTCGTCGCATATAAGAGGTAAAGAGATATAGGCCAAAATGTGTGTAGATACACAAATATGATTGTATAACAACAGTATTAATAATCTACATTAACACTAAGTAATAGCCAAGTTAAAATCAATCCAAGATGCTACGGGGCATCAATATCTTCAACGAAGAGAGTCAAGATAGCAGCGATTACCCAGGCAACACCTCCTAGCACGAGAGCAAGTACCGCCTGACCGTCAAACAAGCGTTGGACAAAGAACCCGAGAACACTCGCCGCTAGCATTTGAGGCAGAACAATAAAAAAATTAAAGATTCCCATATAAAGACCCATTTTATCTGACGGCAGAGCTCCAGATAGTATAGCATATGGCATAGACAGAATGCTAGCCCAAGCAACACCAACACCTAACATTGATAATATTAACCAGTTGGGCCCAGGCAAAAAGTAAACAGAAGCCAAACCAATAGAACCTATCACAAGCGCCAAGGCATGCGTAGTTTTTCGGCTACTCCACCTAGAAAAACCCGGAAGTGCAAAAGCAACTAACGCCGCGAAGCCATTATAAGCTGCAAAGGCAATACCGACCCAATCTGCTCCTGTATTATACTCTTTCTGAATAAATAACATGCGCTCACGCATATCTGCCTCAAGTCCAAGTTTAGTACCGTGACTAATAAAAAAATTTACTGTTCGCATGGTACTCACGACCTCATCACTTCCACTGGCGAGGTCATCTCGATATTCTGCCAGATCGTGGAGAACGTCGTTATAGATAGCACTAGAATCTCCCACTAGATTTATGTGTTCATAATTAGAAGCTGCCTTCTCAAGGGCACTTACTTCCGACTCGGAAAGTGTCATATTATATAAGTGACTGGTCACTCCTGCAGTTGTGTAAATCCACATCGAGAAAAGTGCGAACCAAGAGAAAAATTGGACCACAGCTAATTGCTTCATTGTCCTGGGCATCGCATAGAAGTCATTCATTGTGACAACTAGGCCATTTGAGAAGCGCCCTTTTTTACTAATAAAAGTAGCTACTATTAGAAGTAAACCAAATGAAGAGACTCCACCAGTGACAATATAAAGCTCTTTTTCCCAACCCAAAAAATAAACAACCGCACATAGTATTAAGCCGACAACTAATAGTATGGGGCCGTGATTCGACGCGCTAAGAACACTAGCGCGATTAGGGATAGCCTCACTATTTTCATAATCAAAAAATCCAGCTTCCCTGCTCATTTTCTGCTCATTATTGAAAGCCGCCAGCTCACTTGGACTATATTCCCGGCTTTTTACCACTGTCCAAAGTACTGCTAACAAAAAAACAACCGCGCCGCTGTAAAAAGACCATTTAACAGAATCAGGTATGACACCCTCTGGTGCGATATTGGAAACACCAAACCAATTAGTTAATATATAAGGTAAAGCAGAGGCTATAACAGAGCCGGCCCCTATAAAGAAACTTTGCATCGCAAAGCCCTCAGTACGTTGGTCTGCAGGCAACTGATCACCAACAAATGCACGAAATGGCTCCATTGAAACATTGATAGAAGCATCCATTATCCAAAGCATCCCAGCGGCCACCCAAAGTACTGGAGAGTTGGGCATTATTAAAAGAGCGACCGAAGCGCAGATAGCCCCGACTAGAAAGTAAGGTCTACGGCGACCCATGGAGCACCATGTACGATCACTAAAATAACCGATAATTGGCTGGACTATTAGACCTGTTAAGGGAGCAGCTATCCAGAGTATCGGAATAGCCTTAAGATCGGCGCCAAGGGTTTCAAATATTCGACTGACATTAGCATTCTGAAGAGCGAAGCCGAACTGTATTCCAAAGAAACCGAAACTCATGTTCCAAATTTGCCAAAAACTTAATCTAGGTTTTTTCATATTTAAACTAATTATAATGATCTTAAATGCGGACTATTCGTAAGTTTTAATCCTATTTGCAGCAAGACCGCGTGAAGTCTTGTATGTTAATTCCTTGAGTCGTATTAATGAAGATTCTAGAATTAAATCGTTAGTAATGCGCCAACGCCAACTACCTGATGCTGTGCCCGGAGTGTTCATGCGTGCATTTGAGCCTAGTCCAAGTACATCCTGTAAAGGAACGAGTGTCGCTCCTGCTTTTGAGGAATAAAGGGCATTAATAAAATCCCAATTAATTTCACTACCATCGGTACCAAAATAAGATATTGCAGCAGTACGCTCTTTTTCGACTTCATCTGCACTACGAGTACTACTCACTCCAGGCTGACTATTAAACCAACCAACTACAGTATCGTTATCGTGTGTGCCTGTGTAGGCTACACAATTAGAATCATAGGCTTCCGGAATGAATGTGTCTTTCATTACATCTGAGCCAAAAGCGAATTGTTGGATACGTAAACCAGGCAGCTGGTAAGCATCGCGTAGAGCTAATACTTCATGAGTAATTACTCCAAGATCTTCAGCGATAAGAGGAAGCGGAGCACCTAGCTCATCTAAGAAAATATCTAGAATTTCTTTACCTGGAGCCTCAACCCACCTGCCTTTAACCGCGCTGTCTGCAGTCCCGTCAATCTCCCAGCAAGAATGAAAGCCACGAAAATGATCTATCCGCGCAAGATCCACCCAATCCATTAGCTTGCGCACTCTAGAGCGCCACCATGAGAAATCTTGTGATACATGTGACCCCCAATCATATAGAGGATTGCCCCAGAGTTGCCCCGTGGCAGAAAAGTAATCTGGCGGGACACCAGCTACCACAGTTGGATTACCATCTGTTGCTAAGCGAAATAAGTTAGGATTACACCACACATCGGCACTATCGTGTGCCATAAAAATGGGCATGTCTCCAATAATACGGATGCCTAAGTCTTGCGCCTTGGTACGCACTATGCCCCACTGTTGGGATAAAATAAATTGCTCAAAAAGTATACGTCTAATATCTCCACTCAATTCTTTCTCCGCATCAGAAAGAGCGGTGGGATCCCGATCTCGAAATACAGGGGGCCACTTTGTCCAAGCCACACCGCCAAATTTAGATTTGAGTGCACTAAATAAGGCAAATGGCTGTAACCATACAGACTGACGAATTAAGAACTCTTCATAAGCAATGCGCAGGGAGCTATTCGCTCCCAAATTAAAGAATCTGCTGGACGCTCTCCTTGCTAGTTCGAGCTTATTTAAGTGTGCGTCTACGTACTTTATAGCTGCTCTATCTGGCATCCTGAAAGAATCTAGTTCTACCTTAGTAATGAATCCAGATTCATAGAGTGATTCAGGGCTTAGAAATAAACTACTAACAGCAAAAGCAGATATGCTTTGATAAGGCGAATCGCCATACCCTGTCGGATGGAGAGGAAGAATCTGCCATAAATTTTGCCCACTCTCTGCCAATGCTTCAAGCCAGCACAAGGCACTAGGTCCAAAATCTCCCACGCCAAAATCACCAGGAAGTGAAGATGGGTGTAAAAGTATTCCGCTGTCTCGGTTAAAGAGTGATGGTGATACGGACTTCCCCATGATTATTCATCACCCTTTCGTAAAATTTGGAAAGATCCATAATAAGCATTATTCAAGCCCCCATTAAGGTTAAACAAAGCAAAGCTACGGAGTAAACTTTCTGCAGGTTGATTACTGGGATCTGTGCTGAATCTTGTAATTAAAGCTCTGCCTCTAAAGTTATGTATTATGCGTTCACTCAAAGTAACTATCTGCAGATCATAAGTCATATTCTTTTGCACTGTTAAGCTAATTTCTACACCTTCAGGATCAATAAAGATCCCAGTATTAAAACGGCCACCAGCATCTAAAACCTGATAAGTACTCAACCCTTTAATTGCAGCAAAGACTAAAGATCGACCCTGGGATAAATCTTCAATCGTACTTCCACTCTCACTATTTCTGAATATCACACCAACTGTGCTATATCCAACGCTTGAATCCTCGTTAAATTTCTGCTCGAACCCGTCAAATTCAAATCGAAATGAAAAAACATCGCCTACATTGAGAGCACGGTCGAAAGAGCGAAAAGCAAGCGTCTCCTCAAATCCTGTTCCATTTGCGAAGATCCCGAAAGCGCTACCCTGGCGAGCAGCTTTAGAAAGATTAGACTCGCGGCTGGAATCGGCTATAAAAAACCCGTTGTACTGTTCCTGATCTTGCCCCTCATTCATATATTCTGGCGCGATCAACAACCAAGGACCAAAACCGCGACCACCATTATCACCAGTGGACCATCCATCATTATAGGGCGAGTAAAAAGCCTCGTCCTCAGAGGAAACATACCCTTGAGAATATGCAATGAAAGGCACTGACGCAAAAAGTAATAGTAATTTCATAATATAATTACTTAAGCAGATATGTAAGATAATATTATCGCTAGATAGGTGAGTGATATCAGAGATCTATAATGAGATAAATTTAAGGGGCTTCATTCTTGCCCAAAAGAAATAGATGAGATTCCTACTTCCCTTAGAACGTTTAGTACATTGACAACATTTTGTTGGTATACATCCGAATCTGGTTGAATGATAACAACTGTCTTTAATCCAACTCTTTCTGAAGACATCTTGAGCTGCGATAAAGTTTTTTTAAGATTAGGTAGAGAACGATTATCGGGGTTATCTGTAGGCATACCATTAAGTAAAACTGTACCATCTAATAATATATCAATGTAATGCTGCTCTGGAAGTGGCGTATCTGGCGGCACAATCATGCTTGAAGGGAGATTAATACCTAAGTCGGCCTCCTCTTTTACTATTGTAGTGGTAACCATAAAATAAATGAGTAGTAAAAAGACTATATCTATCATCGGTGTTAGATCTACTCGATCTTCTGGAATACTCAGTCTTTTGGCTCTCATGATAAGATTATTTATCACTCTGATAAGTGGCAAAAATAACATTTAACACGCCACCTTCAGCAGCAGCAGAAAATACCTGCCTAACCTCTTTAAAAGAAACTTTTGCATCCGCACGAATGTAGAGTTTAGTACCCTGATTAATCTGCTTACTACCGAAAATTAAGGGTGTAATCTCATCAACCTCTATGGTCTGTGAACCATAAAAAATAGAGCCGTTTTCCTTTAATGTGAGCACGATACGATTAGTGCGGTCCTCAGGAAGCGAGGCTGTTTCAGCTACAGGCACAGTAATTGGTATAAGCTCTTTTACTTGTAAGCTAGCTACAGTCATAAAAAAAACAATTAGTAAAAAAACAATATCAATCATTGGTGTTAAATCAGGCAACTCGGTGCTTTGTTCTAGCTGCATCGGTTTCATAATAATACTAGATTAAGTATATTTTTGACCTAAAAACTAATTAGACCCGCCTTCAATCATACCTTTTTTTAACATCTGACGCGTAATAGATCCGATGTGTTCATAAATTCCAGCAGATACCGCCGTATATTTATTCTTAAAAAAGAAATAAGCCATAAGAGCTGGTATCGCGATTAACAACCCAGTAGCTGTTGTAACAAGGGCCTCTGATATATTATTAGCTAGTAGTTCCGGTTTTCCAAGACCTTGAGCGGCAATATTTCTAAATGCCTTGACCATTCCGCTTACAGTGCCAAGTAGTCCAACCATAGGAGAAACTGAAGCTATAACCTGTAAATATTGAACAAAAACCAGAGGAGCAGCTAGCACCTTACTGGCTCGTTCCTCAAGAGCTTCATTAATAGTTGATAATGACTTATGACCATCATTAATAGCCTCAAAAGCCGCCCTTACAATATCTGTAGTATAGCCTGGTTGTGCAACGCATACAGCCAGCAAGGCCTTTGAATCATTATTACTTATAGCATCACGCAGTTCAGTAATAGCCTCCGGTTGTAGAAATCGACTTTCCCGTATGAGCCAAGCACAATATAAGGCTAAAGAAACAAGTGCGATAGAAAAAATAAATAGTGGGTACATAGCCCAGCCTCCTTGCTGAAACATAGACCATAATGTAATGGACTCATCGATCACATCTACTTCAGATGAGAGCGTATCTTGGGCAGAAATTTTCGACAAAGAAAAATAGAAAAAAATGCAATGAATAGTCTTCCAACTGAAGAATATATTTATTTTTTTTAGCGTATTCATAATTATGGGATTAGTTTAATTACTAGGTATATTTAGATCTTTATTCGACCAACGATTTTCAGGAAACAAAAGGCGTAACTCGCTGAGGGTTAATTGTGAAGCCTTGGTATATCCTAACTCGTTGTAAAGACTAGCAACGACATATAGTAATTCCGGATAATATACGTCTGTAGCCTTCGCATGTATTCGACCTTTTGCAGCAAATCGCATCGCTGTGTAAAAGTCCTCATCTCTTATGCAAAGTCTAGCCTTAATCAACTCTCTTAAAGCATGGCCCTGTTCGCTGGCATCAAGCTTTTCAAGCTCTTCAAGAAAAATCTCTGGTACGATATCGTGTCCGAGATAAAAACTACAATAGGAAACCCAGAGCTTAGCTAATACTTGAAGCGCCCCATCATTAATTTGGATTTTTCTGTAAAGATGAAATGCCCTTAAATAATCGTCACGAATACGCAATTCTTCAGCTAAATACATTAAGCTTTGGAGATGAGATAAAGCTAAACCTTTTTGGTCTAAGATGTGAAAGTATATACGATCAAAATCATTACTTTTATCACCGTCATAGAGCAAAACCGCTAATTTTCCAACATATTCGATAGCCTCTAGCGGTGCTGCTGATAGTGGTATTTGGGTCACTAAATCGACAACCTTTTCCCAATCTTCGGCCTCTTTGAGTGCTTCTAAATAAACAAGTATCGAGGGGATCATATTGCCAGGAATGTTACTTAAATTCAGAAACGAAACTAATGGATCCGCATATTTGCCAATAATAGATATAGAACGAATAACCTCACCCGATTCTAATTGTTCTACAGCGTCGTAAAAGTCTTCGGGAAAAAGAAAGTTTAATTGGGCATGCTGACTAATTAATTCTTCTATGTTAATAAATATACGTCCTCCGTCATCTGACCCTATCGGACGAAATACTAAATTATTACCCTCAAACGATGTTAAGATAACCTTACTAGATTGGGTTGGATACTTTATCATTACGGGAATCTCAGCAGAACAGGCACTTCTAAAAGAAGTCACGATAATTATAAAAAAACAGAAATGCTTTAAATAAATTAGAGCCCGAACAATCATAGAGAATTTATCTTTTCTTCAATTTCTTGATATATTTCAGAATTAGAATATTTAGTGTTTTTGAGAAAAAAACTGTAGGTCTTTCGCGCAGATTCTTTTTTCCCATTAGAAAGTAACAGTTTTGCGCTTTCGAGCACAGCTTTTCCTGACCATTCGGGATAACCTGAATAAGCTAAATATGTCCTTTCTAAAAAACCTTGCGCTTTACCTAATTCGTTCATTTCAACAAAGCATAATCCGATTTTAAAAGTAGCCTCTGCCCATAGCTTTCCTCGCCACTCACGTTGATTTAAAATCATGCTATAAGCCTGAACTGCATCATTGTATCGACGTGACAAATAAAGTGCATGCGCCTTATTAATAGCGGCATCGGAAGCATAAGAGCTATTAAAATACTCATTTAAAATCCTGTCGTAAATTTCGACCGACTCACCAAAATATCCGATCTCCATATTTAAAGTAGCTAATAGATGTAGTGCCTCAGGTATGGCCTCCGACATAGGGTATTTCTCTATCATCTCTCTCAATATCATTTGCGCTTCAGTGAGGTCCTCTCCTGCTCTAATGCGAGCTATCCAAACAATAGTAGCAGGGCTAGCGACTCCGAGATTATCATATCCAATCTCAGACGAAGATACTTCACGACCAGCGCGTAAATTTAATACGCGTAAAAGTCTAATCGCAAGTTTGTCCTCACCCCCACTAATTGCTTCAACTCGCATACGTTCGAAAAAATCAGCTGGAGTATAATTAGGTAGCTGCTCAGCCTGTTCCCTAATACGGCTCAAGCAATCACTCAAAAATTCCAAGTCCTCTAATTTCAAATTTGAGCTTCCTTCACCCCCCCTTGGCGTACATCTAATCAACTCCTTATACATGGGGTGACGGAAATTAAATATAGCCTGAATTTCATCAGGGATGGCCGAGTTTTGTGCAAAATAATTTATTTGTTCAACTCGATCATAAAGCATCTGGTGACGAAAATCCGCATCTTCTAATATTCTCTTCACGAATATGGATGAGAATTTATAGCTAGCACGTATTTTATTATCTATCTCCCACCAAGCATCAATTATTTGATCAACATAATCGTGATTTAGATCATTGCCAAATCGTGTAATTCCATCACGAAAATATTTGAAGCAACTTGCGATATCACCCTGATCCTTTTTAGACATAGCTAGTAGTATAATAGCTCGCGCTCCAGAAGTAGAGTTCGGGTAACGATCTAAATATCTTTCTAACAATAGAGTGTGCTTTGCATAGAGTTTATTAGCCAAAAATAGAGTAGCGGACTCAAAGTAAGCGTGGTCGATGAGAGCTTGCGTACCACCTAACTTTTCTACCATTTCATAGTTTAAAATTGCACTATCGACAGCCGCATCCATAGCGTCTAAATCCCCTAAAAATACATGCGCTTCCGCTAAGAGTGGATGTGCAGTGGAATTCTCAACCCACTTAGAAAATATTTCTCGTGCATTAGAATAATTAGCTAAACCAAAAAAGGCTACTCCTCTACGAAAGCTAGCTTCTTTGAAGTAAATACTTCCAGGGCTAGATTCAATTAAGGCATCGAAGGATTTTAATGCTGAAGTAAATTCACCATTTAACAAATAGGCCATGCCCGACCAATAATGAACACTATCAATAAAAGATCCATCTGGGTACATTTGTGCCCAATCAGGAAAAATTTTGAGAATTTGTTCTGTTTGTCCTTTTCGAAACAGGACATTACCGAAAGAATGTGATATCTGAGATGCTATGGACTCATAAGGAAATCTATGTAGGAAATTATCTGCTAATATTGATAGAGATTTAACGTTCTCTTTACGTTCATAAATCTTAGCTAGTCGTACCGCTATTGGCTTTTCATATAGGAAAAAGTAAGGTGTCTTTAAATATGCTTCTCCTTGCGTAACGGCCTCACTTAGATACCCACATTCAAGAGCTTGTAAAAAGGCAGTATAACGGAATTGTTCGATGTGATCATGCTGAGGGTATTCACTAATTAAACGAAGAAATCCAAAATAAGCCTCGTGTGATCGCCCCATTAATTGTAGAACGCGTGCTTGTCGCCAACGAAGATTCGCTGTGTATTCTGGAGAATTAGCAATTTCTAAACGTCGTGCACGTAGGTGATTTCTCTTAATTAGTAATTCTTTTTCTTTTGAAGCTATAAATTGTCGGCGAAAGATTTGTTCTTCCAAATTTATCAGCTTCGTTTCCACCGTATTCAAAAGTACACTATCAGGAAGTACTATAGAATAAAGTAAACCAGCCTCAAGATAACGCTCTTTCTCTTCAAAATATGCGCCAGCATTCATTAAGCGCAGATTTATACTTAGATTATACCGAAAATAATTATCCTTCTGTATCTGATTAACAAGAGCTATCAATCCTTTATGATCGTCATTAGCTAGAAACTGATCCATCAGGGCATTCATCGCAAATAAGCGAAGCTCTAAGTTATGTACTGGTTCTAAAAAACCCCTTAAAATAGATAGTATCGATTCTACATTGTTTAAGTTTGTAGCAGCCGCTAGCAAGCGTTCTAAAACTATTAATAAATCATCAACTTCAAGTTGCTCAGTATACAACTGTAAAACATGCTGATAATTACTAATTGCAGCGAGCCAATTCTCGGCACCATAATAGCTATCCGCTCGATTTAGCATAGCTAAACGATGACGTTCATCACTAATAAAATCGTTAATAAATTCATCCCAGTAGGGAATACCCAACTTAAGTTGTTCCTGATTACCAGTCTCCTGAAAACAGCGCATATAGGCTACGCCTAGTCGGTAAAGGTTCTCTCTGTATATAGCACGAAACTCTTCGCTCATTGCATTAATGAGTCGCTGCCTTATTTCTACCATATAAGGAATTGCCTTAGCTGGATTACTGGCATAATTAATATCGGCATTTTGACCCAGATCCACTAAGCCTATCTCAGTAAAGTTCTCGGCATGTAAATGAGTTTCAGTATCTGCTATAATTGAAGCTAAGCTTAAAAGAAGTGCTAAGCTCGATACTAGAATACTAAAATACATTTATAACCTCCTGACTTGCACAGATGGATGGTCGTGCTGGACTTATAGATAACTTGTTCTGACTGCCAAAGGAACTGAAGAATTCATTATAACGTCGGTAGCTTTGAACCGTTTTATCAGATTTAATACCACTTATGCCTGCAGAATAAAACAGTTCAGAAGAACAAAAAGGCTTATCATCTATTAATATATTTTTGCTTATTACTGAATCTTCAGGCGGCTCGGAAACTATTTTTATTTCCCAATAATGGGCGGATAATGGTTGGAGCTCGCCTAAGTACAGACCATCACTAAGAACCTCGTCTACTGAGATTGCGCGATGAGGCTTTTCATCTCCAGCAAGGAAATCTTTAACAAGTAGCCATTTATTTGATCCCCCCTTTAAACCAAGAGCTTTAATCACATCATGAGATAAAAGAATACGTAGATTACGGATTGTGGTTTCTGAGTGGAAATTACTAGTCACCAGATATGTATCTTCTGTTGAAGGGTCACTGCGCAGGTAGGCAAAAAGCCACTGTCCCGACGCATCTAAATTATCAAAATTTCCATATAATGGATTATTTAGATTTACACGGTTAAGTGGAAAGAAATTACCATTTGTGAAAGCTGGTTTTTTCTGCAAATTAATAAGTCGCTTGTACCAAGCTCGGAGAGCTGACTGTTCCATGCTAAGACCACTGCCGTCGGCATTACCATTGTTCCACCATTTATTCAGCTCGGGCATTGACCAATAATCAAAAATAGAAGTACGCTGATCGTCTCCGCCAAAGCCTTCCCGCCCTAGTGCAGCCTCACCAACTTTCTGGCCATTATATATCATAATCGGACCACGCGATAACCCAAAAAGAGTAGCAGTCACTGGACGTCCTACGTTAAATCCCTGGCTATCCCATGAATCTGGATGAGCCAGACGTATTTCGTCGTGATTCTCCGAATAACGAACTGCACGATCAAAAAAGAATGGCCCTAATTGTTCTTCTACATCCTCAAGATCGTTCGCCCAGGCTCCACGAGCATAAAGATCTAGCAACACATCGTAACCCGGATCGTCGTATACAGCATCAAAGCCTGCGTCAAGGAGTGTAAGCATTACATTATCATTTTTACGCAGTGCAGGGTCATGGCTACTAACTTTTGCTGGGTCGTTGTCGTATGCCTCAGCAAAAAAGAAAACATCTTCATCTCGGTTACGAGCTCGATGTATTAACCATTTCCAAAATTCTGGTGGAACCATATGTGCCATATCAACACGGAACCCATCCACTCCATTAGATTGCCAATAAGCAATAATAGTATCCATCTTATTCCATGTATCTGGAATAGGCTTACGTGGAGTCAAAGCAGAAGGATATTCTGGTAATTGATCTGTATTTAAGAAATTAAAGCCATAATTGAGTTTTATAGTTTCATACCAATCATCTCTTGAAGGGCGCCAACTCACTACATTATTTCCAGTTACGCGTCCATAAACTTTTTCTGGTAGAAAAAACCCATCAGCCCGTCCGACTAACTTAGAAGTATCATCAATTATACGACCTGTACGCTGATCAACAGTAGGTAATCTCAGTGGTGGTTCACCTAAAGCTACTGAACTGTTCAAATAAAAGAAATTATTCGCGGGATCAAAGAACACGTTCTTTTGGTCTTTAACTCCGAAGTCTAAATCCGGAAAGATATCTGATGCATAACTACGTGCGACATGATTTGGAACGAAATCTATTATTACCTTTAATCCAACTGCTTCCATGCGCTCAGTGAGTAATCGGAATTCTTCCATGCGTAGAGTAGGATCTTCTGCATAATCTGGAGAAAGATCGAAGTAATCACGGATCGCATATGGGCTACCTGCAATGCCTTTCAATAAATCTGGGTCATCCTTAGGTTGTTCTGAATCAGTGTAGTCGGTAGAAGTGGCTTGTTGTAAAATTCCTGTTAGCCAAATATGACTATAGCCATCTTCTTTTAAAATAGATAATACCTTCACACTAAGGTCGTTGAATTTACCGCATCCGTTATCTACAATAGTACCATTTGTCTTTCTACGTTCATTAGCGTTACCAAATAGACGCGGCATTAACTGATAGATACAAATACTACTATTCGGTTCTCCAAAGCGCCCACGCAGAATTAGATTTCCGTGAGAGTCTAATTCGTAATAGTGAGGCAGATAGACCTCTGATTTCGTTCTACAGTAATGACTTTTACTCATGGCCAACTCTCTACCTGAACCCACAAAAAACCACTGTAATTTTCGAAAGCGATCTGTACTAGCAGTCTTTTGTAAGGTTAAATGAGCAGAAGACTCACCTATCGTATATTCTACTAAATTATCATCGATAGGTTTCCAGCGGAAATCTGTATATTGCCAGATATTAGTTACTACTTGATGCTTAATTTCGAATAAAATATCAGCTTGAAAAGGAAGAAATATTCGTCGTTCTTCTTCTAATGAAACAACACACGATCCAAATCCTGGCCCCGCGTCTAGAGCAACCCAAAGACTGTTATCTCTCGGAATTTCAAAAATAGGCAATTCTACTGTTAGCGAATTAGCCAAGAGAGATGAAGACAGACTAGTAACAAATATACACAAAAATTTTATACTTCTCATACCTAAAATTAATAAAATAAGGATTATAAACAAAAAATTTTTACAATAAGCGTATTACGTATATTAGACAGTTGAATTAATTAAAAGCATCTTGGTGCAGAAGACTAATTATTTTTAATTAACATGAAATTCATGCAGAGCAATGGTGGTATCTTTCAAAAGGTCTTGAATCGCCCACTACTTTTAATCGTTTTAGGTAGCATATTTTTGCACCTAATATTAGCTCTCGGGATCGGAAGCTGGAAAATTTATAATATATTTACAGAAGATGAAGCAGAAATTCAGGTGTTCCATCAGCCTGCTGCAATTCAGCCAAAATACCGCGAATATAAGCTTAAGACCATGCGCTCACAGCGTTCTACAGCTATAACGCCACTAGTGCCAATCGCTTTAAACCAAACTTCTGACATTAGCATACCTCTTATTAAAATAGCTAAAAACACTAAAAACAACACAGATATTACTGCCAGAGGTAGCACCAACAATACCAGTGATGGTTTTGGCAACGGTATGAACAAGAGTTCAGGTTTTTCCACCCTGTTCGGAAACACTTCTCCACTGATTGGATCACTGGAAGGTACATTAATAGATTTTAAACAGGATCGCTTTAAAGAAAGCCCACCCAACAAGGGATGGATGGAGTCGGGAAAAGACTTCTTGCGCAATTTTGATCTTAGAGAATTTCGTAAGTTTTTTAATTCCCCGCAAAAGCTCTATGCTACTCATTTTTACATACCTATGATGAGTGCGGACGTGGCGCCACGATCTTATGGAGTAGAGAATCTAGTAGCCCCAAGTCATTGGGTTGCAATTTATCAGGGTAAATTTCGTTCTGAACATGGTGGTGTTTTCCGTTTTGTTGGCACAGCGGACGACATTCTCATCGTTGGAGTTGATGGAAAGATAGTACTATCTGCGGGTTTTCCACAGTACAATCCCAGTAAGTGGACGCCCAAAAAAGATCCGCAACACGAACCTCCTGCTGTTTCTGAATACTTACCAAAGCTTACAGAAGGCGACTGGTTTAAGCTTCCGCCGAACTCACCTATGGATATTACTGTAGTAGTTGGAGAAATTCCAGGAGGTGATTTCGCAAGCTATCTATTTATTCAGGAGCGAGGCGTGAAATATGATACCACCCAACAAGGCCGTCCAATACTTCCAGTTTTCAAACTAAAAGACTTTTCGCGCGCAGAACAAAAAACTATTCAAGCTGACTATTATGAAAAACAGCTAGATGGTTCTAATTTCGGTTTCTATTAGTTATTATAATTTTAATAAACTGGTACTGTTTAATATTGATAAATTCAATTAATATGTATTGGTTATAGATACGAATTGAAGCAATTCAACTGTTGAATGCTAAAATTGTTGGACTTACAGCAATAATTTAATTTTTTACACAATACTCAATTATGAAATACTTAATAACCCTTCTATCAGCAGCGCTTTTAATTGCTTCACCTATGTACGGAGGTGCAGGTTATTTTGATTCTTTTACTATAGTTGATTCTACGTACTACGACTTAGGCGCTGCAACTAGTAACAATGATTTTAATGGATTTACTCTAGGTGAATTTGCTATCGGTGATTCACTTGACATTGGTGGTCAAATAAAGACATACAAATATGGTGGTACTGATGTAACTGGTGCTTCTCTTTATTATTCATTACACGAAATTGGAACAACTCCCAGCTTTACTAATTTAGGATATTCTTGGCAAGCTAATCTATTTGTTGCTGGTGATCAACAGTGGGGATCAACTTCAGATTCAACCGTTACACTATCTGATGCAGGAAATTACGAATTATCAATATATGTAGCTGTAGATACTAATGGTTTTGAAGCTGATAATACAATATACGACAACAACTTCGGAAGCAATTATACTGCTCTTTTAACTGTTGTACCTGAGCCATCAAGCTTTGCGCTAATAGGTAGTCTATTTGCATTAGGTTCAGTTGTACTACGCAGAAAAGTTCGTTCTTAAGCAAATTTATATAATACATAGCCGCTAGTAAAACTAGCGGATTTTTTGTGTTTAAATAGGTATT
>CABXXS010000020.1 GCA_902516225.1 Puniceicoccaceae bacterium
ACAGGGGCGGACACTGTGCTACACTTTGACCCTTGGTGGAACCCTGCCGCTGAAGCACAAGCTACCGATCGTGCCCACCGTATTGGACAAACCAAGGTCGTAACTAGTATCAAGCTAATCGCCGCTGGCACTGTTGAAGAGAAGGTGCTAGAGCTCCAAAATAAAAAGGCAGAAATCTTAAAGGATCTCTTCGAAGAATCCGAATCTGTGAATGCCAAGGTGAGCCTGGAAGATATAAAAGAGCTACTTTCATGATCAAATAGAGAATCTAAATGGGAATTGCTTCGTGAAGATACAAATTTTTGTATTAAGATTTATGGATAATTGTCGTTTAAAGAGATTGGTAGATTGTATCCTTTTAATTTGTTAATATCGCCGCTTTATTAGATCCATGCAAAAAACAAAAATTGAGTTAAAGGAGCTAGTTTTCTTCGCCCGACACGGTTTATTGGAGGAAGAGGCTGCGCTGGGACAGCGTTTTCGTATAGATATAATCGCTGAATTGGAGCAGGATCTTGATCTACAAGAAGACAGCCCTGAATCATCGGTTAATTATGTTGAGTTATTCGAGACGGTCGAGTCGATCTTCACTGGTCAACGTTTTAATATGATCGAGGCTGCTGCTGATGCCATAGCCTCGGGTATACTCAGCCGTTTTGAACGAGTACTCTCGGTCACAGTAAAAGTTAAAAAGCCCTCGGTTCCGGTAGATTGCGTCTGTGATTATTTCGCTGTGGAGGTGACTCGATGCCGGTGACCCGAGCTTATTTAGCTCTAGGTAGTAATCAGGGAGATCGGCTTAGGCAGTTGCAGGAAGCTCTTGATTCTTTAGCCTGTGATGAGCTATCAATTATTCAAGTTAGTCCTGTCTTCGAGAACCGCGCACTCGGTATGGGTGAAGCCGAAGACTTTCTCAACGCTATTGCTGAGATAGATACATCATTATCTCCAATAAATTTATTGGACCGTTGTCTGGATGTGGAGGCAGAACTCGGTCGTGTACGTGGCAAAGAATGGGCTCCACGCACCATCGACCTAGATCTTATTACTTACGGACAAAAAGTAATTAAGCACCCTCGACTTTGTTTGCCTCACCCTCGTTTATTTGAACGCGATTTTGTTGTGCATCCGCTAAACGATATTGCACCTGATTTAATGATTTGCGGCCAGCGAGTCTCTGATATGGCGCAAGCGCTTCCAATTGATGAGCTAACTCTAACGGACTATTGTTTACACTTCTAGTTTCTCACTTAGAACTTTAATTATTCTAAAATAAGCGATGGTAGCAGATTCAGTCACAGCAGTTAGCTACTTTACTCAGGACGCTTATAAAAACATAAAATAGAATATAGAGTGGGGGAACAATTAGTGATAGATTCAGAGTATTTTAAAGGAGTACTTAGAGCTAGTGAGCGCTTATCCGATTCGGTAGATGCCCTGGACTTTGAGTCGCCTGTTACGCATACTTATAATCCTCTCCGCTATGCGTGGTCCGGACATCGAAGCTACTTAGAGAGATTTACAGGTTCGCGTAAGAAGGTTCTTTTCATGGGTATGAACCCTGGTCCATTCGGTATGGCGCAGACGGGTGTACCCTTTGGTGAGATTTCAATAGTTCGAGAGTGGATGGGTATTGAGGAGAATATTACTCAGCCCGAAATCATCCACCCTAAAAGACCGATTGAGGGCTTCTCTTGCAAGCGCAGTGAGGTCAGCGGTAGTCGTTTTTGGGGGCTTTTTGCACAGCATTATCCAGTAGCAGAAGACTTTTTTGCGGATCATTTTGTGAGTAATTACTGTCCCTTAGTTTTTATGGATGCGAGCGGGAGTAACCGTACGCCAGATAAACTCACTGCCCCAGAGATCAGTAAACTTTACGCTGTTTGCGACCAATATTTTCGAGATTTGGTCGAAGCGCTTCAGCCGGATTGGGTTATCGGTGTTGGGGTCTTTGCCGAGGCTCGAGCTAAGAAGTCTTTGCGAGACTATAATCTTAATATAGGGCGTATTTTGCATCCTAGCCCAGCTAGCCCAGCAGCCAACCGAGGCTGGGCTGACCAAGCCGAGAATCAGCTCAAGGACTTGGGTGTTTGGTGATTATTTCTATTAAATAGTATCAAGAATTTGTATCTTTTTTAGCAGTGTCTGGATGTTATGGAGCCCATTAGTCCTACGTCTTTGAGTCGGGATTATTTAAGCCACTTCTTCCAACTTTCTCGATAGTCCTCTACATTGCGCCAATCGACTACTCGTGGGTCTGTGTGCACAATGTGGCCTTCTGGGGTACGATTAAGGTGAAGCTTTTCTACTAACGTCTCTACTCCCTTGTATCCCCATTCATAGTAGGGGTGAACAACCAATGCGTCGAGGTAACCTTGGTCTACGTATATGAAGGCCGATGGAGAAGATTGGATTGCCACGACAGGAATCTCTCCGGCGTCCCAAGGTAGGGCAGGCATGCCAAGTAGCGGCCAGTCTTCCAAAAATACCCAGCCTTTAATTAAGTCATTACGATCAATTCTTTCGGTAGTACGTATCGCCTCGATCGAGGATTGATAATCCGCAGAGCATGTTACGATAGTTTCAATTCGTCGGAAGCCAAGAACCTCACGCAAGCCTTCCATGCGTTGCTCTAATTCTACACTCGGCTTTTCTTTTGTTAGAATTGCTACGCGGCCTTTAGTCGGTAGCCTTTTGAGAATCTCTCGACCTGCCAAACGTCCCGCTTCTAATTCATCAGCGAGTACTAAAGCTAGTGGTTTGCAGCCCTTAATTTCGCTCTCAAAAAAAATGATCTCTTGACCATACGCGGTGGCGAAATCTACCGAGGCATGAACAGCTTCTGTGTCTTGTGGGCTGATTAGTAGACCGTCTGCATTTTCTATAAATAGTTGCGCTAATGCATCTGTTTGGCTGCCACCTTGGGATTTTTCTGGGGTAAAAACAATTAGCTCAATATCAATGGAATATTTCTGGCCTAATTCTAGAGCGGCAGCTTGAGCACCCTCATGGGTAGCCTGATATATGAGGTCTTTTTTATCCTGCCCAACAATCCCAATCCGGTACTCCCCAAGGAGTTCTCGATTTTGAGCACAGAGTATTGTAACACAAAGGTGGAGGGATAATATTAAGAAGCACCGAATCATTTTATTAGAATTAAGTACGAAGATATACAATGTGCACTTCAAGTATAACTTACTTTGGTTTCTGTCCCCATCATTGCTAGACTCTCTCCTAGTCCGCCCTCGCGACTGTGACGTCGCCATTGCTCTGAAAAATCCTTAATTAGTATTTGATAATCCTCCGATACATCTACGCCTAGAACTCGTTCTATTGCTGCCTGATTTAAGCGCACAGCAAGAGCGATCTCTTGATCGAGACCTTCTGTAGGAATGGTATTTAGGGCGTTTTGACAATTCACTAATGTATTCGTGCTTACGAGTGGGCGTAACTTTTCTTCTAGCTCATTCTCATCGGAAAAGAATGAGCTGTGAAGGAAACTATTGGGCGCTGCAGGTTGGGGGAGTAGATTATCGATCTCGCCAAGAGCGCAAAGGGCGGCGCCGTGACCACTTTTAAAGTCGGGAAAAAAAATTGAATCAATCTGTTCCGCTAATTCGGTACGGCTTAAGGCTAACCCGTGTGCCGCCGCCGCAGCTATAATAAGGGGAGGGTAGAGAGTGAGCCAAGGTTGATGATGGCCATTGTCACCCCAAGCAGTTAGAAGTAGTCCTTTTGCGCCATTTAATTGTCCGTATTTAGCAGCCTGTCTAATATTGACTTCAGCGAGATCGAGGCGACCAGAGAATGAGTTCCAATTACCTGCTCCGGGCGCGACATAGAATTGATTCCTGAAGCCGGCTTGTGCCACAGTTTTGCATTGTTGGTCGAATGGGTGATCTGCCTCGTAGCCCCAGATGACGGGCTTAACACCCTTAGGAAGCTCAGAAACCAAATCAGGGTATTCAAGAATGATATCGGCCCAAAATTGGGGTTTGCATCCATGCTTTTTAGATAAATCAAAAAGCTCTCGCATAAATTCTATATAGACGCGGTGCTTACCCTCTTCTTGGACACGCTTAGCACTACGCCCTTTGCCAAGTTCCCAAGGCTCATCGCCACCAATATGAAGCTGATTGGACTTAAAGTTAGGTATAAGTTCAGCGTATAGTTTGTCGATGAATGTTAAGCTTTCGCTTGAGGGGTAAAGAGTACTGCCGAATCTACGCCAACTAGAGATAGGATGATCGAAGCCTTCTGGGCACTCGGCTATTTCTTTATATTGTTCGTGCTTGAGCCAACGCTCCATGTGTCCGAAGGAATTTTGATTCGGGACTAACTCGATCTCTCGTTCGGCGCAGTAGGAGTCAATATCACGAACCTCTTCAGGAGTCATAGGTGAAGCATCTTTCCAGACTACTTTATGCGTACTGTAAGCGAAGCTGTGCTCTGTGTAGAGTTGTAATTCGTTATAGTTTAAGATTTGAAGGGCATTAATCAGTCGCTTTAGGGCTTTAATCGTAGGAACTCGATTGCGACTTATATCCAGCATAAGGCCACGTCTTTTGAAATGAGGTTTTTCTTTCTTCCCAAAAAATGTATCCGTTGATATCGCCATCATTTTATAGGCATGGTTTTGCCACCAGTTTAATCTATACGCAAGTGTGCGTTAAATTGAATAATTCCAGCACGAAACTTAGGGTTTACCCAAGCCAATCAGTATTATTAATTTGCGGTCTATCTTCAGGTAATCCAAATGATTAGCTAGTCTATTTACAGTTATTATACTGGCTGATGGAGTTTCTGAGCTAATTTCCTTGCGCTTGATTTGAGTAGTAGATGATAAGCAGTATCTTAGGCAAATATACTTTATTATTATATTTCTAGTTTCACGCAAAGACATGAGAATTTTTTTACTGATATTATAAAATTCAGTGCATTGTCATTGACAGGGAATTTTGCCATGATTTAGGCATTTTGTTATTTTTCATTAATTATAATATTTTTTCATATTATAATTATTATTGGGTCAATTAATTGCCATGTCTTAGGATCCTCATTACTTAATTAAAACAATATTAATTCAAAGCACTTTCTAGAATAGTTATTAATCTTTTACATTTTTACTTTTTAAAAAATTATGGATGAGAACAAACCTCATGTTGTTGTATTAGGTGGTGGATTTGCCGGTCTTTCTGCCGCTAAAGAACTCGCTAAGGCTAACGTAAGTGTAACGCTGATAGATCGACAAAATCACCATCTTTTTCAGCCTCTCTTATACCAAGTAGCCTCTGGTGGATTATCTGCTACAGAAATTGCCCAACCGCTAAGATATATTTTATCTAGTCAGACTAATGTAAGAGTTATTATGGATGAGGTGGCAGGCATCGACCGAGGTAATAGATGCGTCTCATTGCGAAAAACTGGAAGTTTACAATATGACTACCTTGTTGTCGGGTTAGGAATGAAAACTAGTTATTTCGGAAATGATGCTTGGGAGGCTCACGCGCCAGGTTTAAAATCACTCGATGAAGCAACCGAGATTAGACGTAGAATTCTTATGGCCTTTGAGCAAGCCGAGCTAACGCAAGGTAGTGAAGATTCAAATAAAGAAATTGAGTTTGTTGTCGTTGGAGGAGGTCCTACTGGTGTGGAGCTTTCAGGTTCTATTGCTGAGTTATCTCGTAAAGTATTGCGCGACGAGTTTAGGCGATTTAATGCAACTACTGCAAAAATACGACTTATTGAGGCAGCGCCTCGCTTGTTACCTGTTTTTGACGAAAAGCATTCAGAATATACCTTGCGTGAACTCGAAAAAATGGGCGTTCAGGTGCATTTAAACACACCAGTCACAGAAATCACTGATAATTCTGTAACATTTGGTGACACACAGATTAAGACGAACTTAATCTTCTGGGCAGCAGGTCTGCAAGCGGGTAAGGCTCCTAGGACATTAGAAGGTGTGACGCGAGATAGAGCAGGTCGCATATTAGTAGAGAAAGACCTTACTATTCCTAATGACGATCGTGTCTACATAGTCGGTGACTTAGTGAGTTTAGTAGATTGCAAAGAACAAAGAGTCCCTGGAGTAGCTCCAGCTGCTATGCAGACGGGAAAGCACGCTGCTCAGCAGATTAGAAACTCCATCCAGGGCAAGCCCCGTAAAGCATTTAAATATTTTGATAAGGGAAATATGGCTACAATTGGCCGCTCCAGGGCAATCGCTGAATTTAATGGTATAAAAGTGAGTGGTTTTTTTGCTTGGATCATGTGGCTTGTGGTTCATCTACTATTTTTAGTGGGTATGCGCAATCGTATTTCTGTCGTTCACAATTGGTTCTGGGCATACTTTACATGGTGTATGGGAGCGCGAATAATTACACAGAAACCTTATTCGGGGACTTTGGTTAAATAGTTGTCTTTCTTGCAATCGATTAAGGTATCATTACTTTAATCAATAAGTAATGAATAATTATCCTTATTTTCCTGAAGATGCTCCTTTTAATGAGGAACAGCGTAGCTGGCTGGGAGGCTTTCTCTCAGGGCTTAACTCACGTTTACTTGATTCTAATGATGTAACGGAGGAAAAGAATTCTTCTAATAATGAAATCCTATTACTTTATGGAACTCAAACCGGTAACGCTGAATCCCTTGCCGAAGAAGCCGCAGAAAAAGCCCTTGAATTGGGGATTCACTCTAATGTTATGGGGATGGATGAAGTTACGCCTGAATCGCTACAGAATTCTGAACGAACTCTACTTATTACTAGTACCTACGGTGAAGGGGAAATGCCTGATAATGCGCAAGTATTATGGGACGCCATGAAGGTAGAATCAGCACCTCGTTTAGATAATACACATTTTGCTGTCCTTGGTATTGGAGATACTAGTTATGATCTTTTCTGCCAAGCCGCAGTAGATTGGGACAATCGATTAGAGGCTCTAGGTGGCCAAAGAATCTTGGACCGTGTTGACTGTGATTTAGATTATGAGGAGCCATTTAATGATTGGATCTCAGCGTTGCTTCCCGCCCTAGTTGATTTAGGAGCTGGTGGGAACAATTCCACTATAAAGGACAAGACAAATAAAACTAAGCCAAAGTGGTCGAAGAAACTACCATTTCCAGCTAAGTTAGTTACTAATAAGGTCCTCACTAAAAATGCTTCTACTAAGGAAACACGGCATTATGAAATCTCTCTCAAAGACTCAGAGATTGATTATAAAGTTGGCGATGCACTGGGCGTTATTCCGACTAATTGCCCAGATCTAGTCACTTCTATTATAAAGACGCTCGCTTTTAATACTGACGAAATATCGATTATATCAAAGGGTGAATCTAAGTCGCTTTTTGATGCACTCTTAAATGACTTTGAGATCAAGCTTCCGTCGAAGGAGTTGGTCGCAGCTGTCGCCGAACGTAGTGGAGATAAAAATCTCAACGAGCTACTACTTCCAGATAATAAGAAAGAAATGAGTAATTTCATGTGGGGTAGAGATCTAATAGACTTCATCTCAGATTTTCAGTCTATTAAATTTACAGCTGAGGAGTTTGTTGCTCTTTTAAAGCCAATACAGCCACGTCTATACTCGATTTCTTCTAGTCTAGCTAAACACCCTGGTGAGGTACACTTAACAGTCGCTAGTGTCAGATATGAGAGTCTGGGTAAACAACGAAAGGGCGTATGCTCCACTTTCTTAGCGGATCGAATTTCAGAAGAGAGCCCTGTTCTATGCTATCTTGCACCTAATAAAAATTTCGGCGTACCTGCGGATGATTCTCTGCCAATGATTATGGTAGGGCCAGGGACGGGAATAGCTCCTTTTCGTGCATTTCTGGAGGAACGTGAAGTCACTAATTCAACAGGAAAGAATTGGTTATTCTTTGGTGAACGCAATCGTGATAGCGACTTTTTATATGAAGAGGAGCTTCTCGACTGGAAAGAGAGTGGTTTGTTGAATCGTCTTGATCTTGCCTTCTCACGTGATCAGGAAGAAAAGATTTATGTGCAAGACCTCATGCGAGAGAAAGGTGCGGAGCTATTCACATGGCTAGAGCAAGGCGGCTACTTTTTTGTCTGTGGAGACGCACAGCGTATGGCCAAGGATGTCGATAAAGCTCTCTTTGATGTGATTAAAGAGCACGGAAAGCTATCCGATGACGAGACAAGTACGTATGTTTCCGAAATGAAGAAGGCTAAGCGTTACGTTCGCGATGTCTATTAGTTAGTAGGATATTAACTTACATTCCAGTAGATTATAAATAAACTGAGTTAACGACTCTCCATTTTTGGGTAATTGCACTACAGTCGATAGTCCCTTACAGGAGCTTATCTATCGACTTTCCTGCATAGTGTTCTTCAAATTTCAGATAGTTTTGAAACACGCTGACATTGTGCCGCTCCTGTTGAAGAATCCATGCAGTAGTACCTAGGGAGTTATTATCCTGAATATCCCTTTCTTGCATGGATGTTTTGTAATCATTAATTCTTTTTCGCATCAGTTTTGAAGCGAGCTCTTCTGCCGAGAATGGTTGGAGCGCCGTTTTTACATCCTTAGCAATTGTCTCTAGAAGTTTACGGTCTTGGTTCACAATTAAACTGCGAGCTAGACTATCAACTTGAGGATTAGGGTTAACCGGTCCGCTCTGCTTGAGCTGTACGCGAGCCATATCTACAGCTTTAACCAAATGCGAGTAGCAATTAATAAGCTTAAACATCTCTGGAGTATCTATTTGCCCGTACTTGGGGAAATCACCATTTAAAAGTACATTACCTGCTTTGTAAGCGTCTGCTACAGTAGTGAGCTCTTCTTTAGCAACTGCAAAGGAGAGCTCCTCTACAATCATTCTTTCATCCATGGATTTGAGAATGCCTTCTACGGTCTGCGTTTTGTACAAAGCAAGCGGTGTTGCATATTTGAAGTGCTGCTTCGTTGTTTGCCAGTTCTTGATAATCCTCTTAGCGATCTGCGAGCCAGTACGTGAAGCGTGCTGGCTAAGCATGGTCAAGATGATCGATTCATGTGCCAATGCTTCATCACTCTCATCATTTATGGACTTTAATATTACAGAATCTTCACTGTAAGATTTGCTTAGAAGATTATCTGGATCGTATTGATATGCGTTGCCACCAGACATTCCATTGCAGAAACCTTTGCCAAATGATCCGAGGTTCAACACCGTCCCGCTGGTCATATACTCACAAAAGAAGTCACCAACTCCCTCGACGACGGCTAATGCTCCAGAGTTACGCACTGAAAACCTGTCGCCGGCTTCTCCATTAACATAGAATTGGCCTCCGCTAGCGCCGAATAAAGCGAAGTTTCCGACAAGAACATTTTCACCAGACCTTTTACTGCCTCCGCCGGGAGATTTTATTACCGCAATTCCGCCGCAGGCACCTTTACCGACGCCATCATTACAGGTTCCGGTATGTTCTAGTAGCATTCCGTCATTCATCCAGCATGCATAAGATTGCCCAGCAGATTTAGTGCTTCGCAGTAGAACGCTCTCCGGTGCAAGGAATCTACGACCTTTCTTTCCTGTTAAAATAGCTGGGCACTTGCTGATCTGTTCATCAGTGAGTTCATGCTCAAGTGCTCGCTCAATATCTATAGCTAATTGTCCGCCAACTGTCTTATTGCTATTTTGTAGTTCGAAGACAGGACCCTCGAAGACTACCTGATCCTGTTTGCCGCTCAGTAAGCTGGCGCGGATTTCATTGATCATTATTTCGTCAATGTTGAAGTCAGCCTCCAAATATTGCGGGTCTTCCACGGAAACTTCTTCTATCTCCTGAAGGAAATCACGAAAGTCAAGTGATCCAATTACCGAACTATGGTTGATCAAATGTAACAAACTAGTTTTTCCACGAATGGATCGTAGGCTAGAGAAACCAAGGCGTGCAAGTATGCGTCGCACATCATGAGCAGTATTCAAAAAGTACTGAGCTAACGCTCGAGCATCCCCTTCAAATACTTCAGGGTTAGTAGTTAGTCCTGCTGGGCATTTTATGTTGCAGTTCTTTGCCATCACGCATTTGAGCATCATTAAAGCCGTAGTGCCGAATTCGAAAGAATCAGCGCCCATGATAGCAGATTTTATCACGTCAGATCCAATTTGATGTGCATTGCTGGCACGAAGAATTACTTTATCTCTAATTCCGTTAGCACAAAGCGCCTTGTGTACTTCTGCGATGCCCAGTTCTGCAGAACGCCCAGTATTTTTCAGACTAGTAACCGCTGCAGCACCAGTTCCGCCTGTAGAGCCTGCTACATTAATCACATCTGCACCGGCTTTTGCTACTCCAACTGCTATTGTACCAATACCTTCAGAAGATACCAATTTAACGATGACTTTTACTCTCGCCGCATGCGCATCATGGATGAGCTGCGCCAAATCTTCGATCGAGTAAGTGTCATGGTGTGGTGGCGGACTAACTAGTTCAACTAGAGGGGTACCTCCACGAGAGGAAGCAATTTCTACGTTTACTTTGTGTGCAGGAAGCTGTCCGCCTTCACCTGGCTTAGCGCCTTGAGCTATCTTAATCTCAATTTCTTTGAGATTGGGATCCGCGAAATATCCTGCCCAAACACCGAACCTGCCTGATGCTATCTGCTTAATCGAGCTACTCTTGACGGTATTAAAACGGCGCGATTTTTCACCTCCTTCACCAGAATTACTAAGTGCCCCAGCAATATTTGCTCCCTGAGAAACAGCCTCATGTACAATTCCCACTAGGGCGCCATGGCTCATTGCGCCCGCTGTGAGGCAGGGTGTAATTTCGTGAGCAGGTTGGACTTTATTTAATTCTAATGGCTTTGGCGCTGGAACTAGCTTGTCTAAATAGTGTGCCATTAGGGGCGGAATTTTTTCAATAATTATTCTATCATCCTTACAACTTAACTCTACGCCCGGGAATCGCTTGCTCCAGTGAGTGCTCATGTTAGCGAGTCTGACTTTAGTGCTATTTCTCTCTAAGGTAGCATGGTAAGTCCTGTCTTTTTGATATTCTACCGATAGGCCCTGTACAGTCAGGTGAGCATTTCCAAGAATATTTTGTTTTCCTAAAATTGAATCAAAATCTTCAACTGTCTTTGCCTCTGTGATGTCGGCAGGAAAAAATACGATATCACGAAGCGCTGCAGGACGAATGGATCTGGTCTCGTTAAGGTTTTTTACGAAGTTAGAGTAAGCATGTGTTAGCTTGAAAGCATCAATCTGTTCGGGGGTTCGACGCTCGAAACCAAAGAACTTGTATGCGCGGTTTTTTATGTCAGCGCTGTCATCTACTAGCTGTTCAATGGCATTTTGAATTTGTGCAGGCACTTCGTTTTGCCCTGTAAGAAGCTCATCCACAATCTGTGATTGCGTTTCTTTGAAGCGTTTATGTAAGACTTTTTTGATCTCAAGGACTGCTTCAGGATAGCCTTCTAATCCATAGAATTTTGAAGTCTGTTCAATCGTTTTAGATATATCTTCCTGTTCTTCAGTTATACCAGAGATCTCTAGATTTAGCGTTTGAAATGCCAATAGTGCTTCTTTGTGTTTTGGTTCCGTGAGTTGATATGACTTAAATATGTGATCGATCTCTTCATCGACGCAGTAAATTAACTCTTCACTGGTCATGTTCTTATATTCCTGTACCGCGACCTGCCCGAATGTATGTCCAGCATTGTCTTGGCGTTCTTTAAAGAGACCAAGATGCGGGATATCGGATTCCTGACGGATACTAAGCGCTTTAAAGTACCACTCGGCAGCGCTAGCAGCTATTTCAGCGAAGCCTGCGCCGCCAACAGGCGAATTAAGGTTGGGAAAATGATGAGATAAACGAGGATCTGACGTATCTAAATAGTTGGACTCAAAGAATTCACCACCTATATAACTCTCTGCTGTGCAAAGACCAAACTTACCCATGGTCTTCATTAGTGACTTAGCTATGGCTTTCTGGAAGTTATCAAGGCCTTGCTGGAGATTATCTCCTTTGTTTAGTGTCAATACTCGATCATGCACAGTAAGGGGGCAAATTGCTTGAGCTCCGTAACCGAGTAATGAAGCTATATCATGCGAACTGGCAGCCTGCCCGGTTTCCATAATAAGAGATACATTGAATCTAAGCCCACTCTCAATGAGTCTCTGATTTGCCGCAGCTATGGCTAGCATAGCTGGAATCGGTGCATGGCCCTGACCAATTGCTTTATCGCTGATTATAATAATTCCACGCGTAGAATCCGCTAGCGATTCGACCTTATTACATAACTCATTAATCGCATCTTCTAAGTTCTGCTCATTTTCTTCTGCCTTTTTTGATGCACAAAAGGTGCTACTAATTTCTGAAACAGTAACATCGCTTTGTTGGCGAATTTGTCCTAGCTGTTGGCGCTGAAGTAGGGGGGAGTCGAGAATTATTTGACGGGTATCTCCAGCAGAAAAATTAGGCTTACTACCCAGAGCGACACGTAGCGTCATGCCGTCCTTCTCACGGATAGAATCTAGCGGTGGATTGGTGACTTGAGCGAAGCGCTGGCTAAAGTATCTAGACATGCCCCCTTCTTCTAATGTCATCATGTTACTGGCCACACCGTAGCCCATGGCGCTGATTTTTTCACCCGCAGTGATAATCATAGGATCTAAGAGAAAGCGGAAACTCTCTTGGTTCATGGAGTAGGCGACGTGGCGTTGTTCTACCCCAAATTCGTACTTTTCCTCTAAGCCAGAAATTGAAAAATCCGCCAGATCGTCAATATGTACAGATCGCTCCCGTAGAAGCTTTCCGTAATCATCAGCTTGGGCTAGTTGCTCATTTACTTCTTCTGTGCGGTAAATGCGACCTGTTGACTGGTCGAAATAAATAATACCACCGGATTCTATACGTCCGCGACGGATTACGTCTTCTGGTGGAAAATCGATCTGCCCTGCCTCAGAGGTTACTACAAGGTAATCTGCGGTTTCAACAGTGCGTAGTGGTCGTAGGCCCATCCTATCTAGTTTAGCACCGACTCGGACACCATCGCTGAAGACTAATGCTGCTGGACCATCATTTTTTTCCTCATAAAGACTGAAGTATTCGTACATCGCACGGACGTGCGGTTTGAGCGTTAGATCATTTTCCCAAGCTGGTGGCATCATCGCAACCACCGCTGTGACTATATCTAGCTTATCCTCTACAATGCGGCGTGCTAATGTCTGATCTAAACGAGCGGAGTCAGACTGTCCCCTAGGAAATATAACACGTTTATTCTTTTGCTTGGCAATGGCGTCTTCGCTCAAGCGGTTTTTTTTGTCGGTATTTAGTTCCCCATTATGCGCCATCCACCGAAAAGGCTGAGCCATAAAAGTCGCTGGCGCAGTATTGGTTGAGAAGCGTGTGTGAAATAAGAAAATACTAATTTCATGGTCTGGGTCTGTCAGATCTTTGAAATAAGGCACTACCTCCCCTGAGTTTAGGCGTCCTTTGTAAACCATGGTCTTTGCACTCATAGAGAGTGGGTAAAAGCCATCCATTAATTCATTACTATAAGCGACGGCCTCAATGGCGATGAGTGCATCATTAATAGCATGATCAAAATTTTCTGTATCACCTGTGAAAGATTTTGATTTACCGAAAATAAGCTGGTGAATCGGCTGTTGCTTCGACTGCGCTCGCTGCGTTAGCACGCCAGGATCTACTTCGACCATTCGCCACAATAAAATATCTAGGTTAAATTCTGCGCACTTCTCTTCAATCACTTTTTTGATGGCAGTATCTTGTGCGCTCTTATGAGGAAAAAAGAAGTTAGCTACCCCAAACTCGCCCTTTTGGAGTGTTTTACGGTTTAGAATTTTAGCGAAGAACCGAGTCGAAAGATCCATATTGATGCCAGCGCCATCACCTACGCCTTCGGAACTCATACCTCCCCTGTGGGGAATTACGCAGAGAGCCTCGTGCCCCTTGAGCATCAAATCATGAGTTTGCTTTCCAGCTTTGTTGGCTATGAAGCCAACGCCACAGCTGTCGTGGGAAAAATCACGGTCATAAAGGGAGTGTGAATTTAGTTCACACTCCATATTGTCTGTAAACGCTGTTTTACTTTTGCTCATTCTTAAAAATCTAATTTACTCTGCATTGAAGTTACAGAGCTAGCTAATAAGCTATCTTAATACACCACTAGTAACTTACTAGTTTAGTTTATGCTTTTTCTAGCGCAAGCTCTTTGCGCTTTTTACTCAGAGCAGTGGCGTAGATCATATCGCAGAATAAGAAGGTAGCCAGATGCTAGCGAATTGCGATCTCTGGATTAGAAAAATTTTTTAAAGCTATGAGCTACTAATTGAAGGTCAAAGACACAAATAACCACCGTTTATAATTTAGTAAAATGGTCGGGCCGACAGGATTTGAACCTGCGACCCCTTCACCCCCAGCGAAGTGCGCTACCAGACTGCGCTACGGCCCGACTCTAAAAGTGTTTGAAAGTCGGATTAGCGTAGAGCGGCGTCAAGTTCTTTATGGTGATACTGTGATATTGATACGCATGTAGGCTTCGGCTGCTTCCGACTGAGCCAGACTACGTCTATAAACAAGAGTTTCTGTGCCATCTGCATTGTCTTGTGCAGTAGGGGAAGGGTCATCAATACCCGTTGAGTCGTTCGGCCAGTTGCTAAGGTCCGTTGTAGTCTGCGGGGTGTAGGTGATGCCCTGTAGACCTACAGGCCGGGTTACACTAAGTTCTAAGTAAGTACTGCCTTCGTGTTCAACTAAAGCTAAGCTGGGTAATATACTCACATCGTTCGTATTTGGATCTCCTCCAAGTGCAAATTCGAGTAGCTGTTCTACTCCGTCGGAGTCTGTATCGGATTCATTTTCAGCTTCGTTGCCGTACAGGCTATGATCGATTTTCCAGCCAGAATAGGTCGAAATATCTGGAATAGCTGCTTCAATTTGAGAGGCGTAAGTACTGATTCGTACAAAGAAATTTATGTCCCTAGAGTTGGATAATCTGTGAAAAGTGCTTGTGTTTGGGCTAGTGCCTTGGGGTGTGGTAGGGCTACTAATATAGGTAGTTAGCCCAGCCAATTTCCAAGTGCCAGAATCCTGTACAAACAAGCCAGAACCTGAGTCGTAGATTGCGGCACTGGCTTCATTATCGCCCGCATAAGGACTCAGGGTAGTCACAAGCACTTCGTAGTAATTTCCAAAAGGCCCAGTTTGATTTAAACTAGTTTCTATTTTGTTTGTTCCCCATCGTTTCAATTCGGTCGAACTGCTTCCCCATGCCCAGATGTTAGTTCTAGTAGAGTCTGGATCACTTGCATTTGGGTTTCGACCTCTACCCCAACCGATGAGCGTAGCCGTGCTGCCAACCTCACCATTTGCGCCGGTGTAGAGGCTTTTATCTGGAAGTCCAGGGTCCTCTAGTAACTTAAATAGCTTCATGTCAGTATTCCCGATTTTGACTGGTGTGAATGCAGTATCTCTAGTAAAGAAGCTACTGCCGTCAAAAGTGACATGGGTACGGTTGCTCACGTGATTTGCCGTAAGCATATATTTCCCTTGTAAATGTATCGCGCTACCAGAGGTTCCCCCACCTGTTGAATTACAGACCCTAGCGACCGCATCAAAAACGTCTGCACGAGCAGTGTCGGGAGCCACTAAATTGGCAGAATTATCTCCGCTATAGAGTATAATGGCATGAGAAAGCGGTGACGACAGTATGAGAGCGAGCGAGCTAACAAACCAAGCTGCTTTGGGATAATAAAGCATGTATTATTAATTACACGATCCAAAGCACACGTCGACTAGTAAAGTCGATATTTACCACTTTTAAAGTGCTCAAGCACAGACATTATTCGCTAATTTAGCGTCTTGAAGCGAGCAAGTAGAGCAGCCAACCCAGACTGCTGACGAATGCTGCGACATAGGTGAAGGCTGCAGCGTCAAGTGTCTTGGTCACGCCCTGCATTTCGTCTGAATCGACTATACCTAGGCCGACAAGCTGAGCCTTCGCTCGCTTACTTGCGTCGAACTCTACAGGCAGAGTGACAAGTTGAAAGACGGTCAGAACTAAGTAGATGGCGATACCGATATTGATCGTAATGGGACCAAAACCGAAGAAGAAACCACCAAACATAATCATAGGTAAAAATTGCGATGCGAAGCCAGTAATTGGTACTAGCGACATACGTAGTTTAAGCGGGGCATAATCTTGCTTGTGTTGAATAGCGTGACCGGCTTCGTGCGCTGCTACTCCCAGTGCTGCCAAGCTGGAGCCTCGAAAGTTGTCTCGACTGAGTGCAAGGCGCTTATGATTTGGGTCATAGTGATCTGTAAGCGTTCCGTGGCACTCTACGATCTCTACATCATGAATGCCGGCACTAGCCATTACAGCTTGGGCAGCCTCATGGCCACTTATTCGGCCACGAGAGGGAACTTTCACATATTTTCCATAAGCTCCCTTAACTTTCATTTGAGCCCATAGGCCTACTACTATCGGTACTATTATTAAAACTATAAATGTCATATAGAATATTTTGACTTTTGACTACCTTATTGCAAGCTATGTTGTATTAAAAATAGATTGTCTTCATCATCTACTTAAAAATTTTAAAAATCTAACACTATGCGCTTTTTCATACACATTTTTATCATATCTATACTCACAATTAACTTCACGGCTTGTGGTCAAAATGTTAGTGATCAATCATCTTTGGCCGAGCTGAATGATAATAATGCATGGTTCACCAATTTTAATAAGGCCAAGGCAAAAGCAATCAAAGAGCAAAAGCCGATGCTAATCGATTTTACTGGTTCAGACTGGTGTGGGTGGTGTATTAAACTCGACAAAGAAGTTTTCAGCCAGGCGGATTTTCAAGAATTTGCGTCTAATTCGCTAGTTTTAGTCGAGATAGACTTTCCGAAAAACAAGATGCAGCCTGAAGAATTGAAGGTTCAAAATAAGGCATTAGCTGAAAAGTACTCGATCCGAGGATTTCCAACGATTTTGTTACTTTCTCCTGAGGCTGAACTGATCGAAAAGACAGGTTATCAAAGTGGAGGTGCAAAAGCTTACGTTAGTCACATCCAGAGTATTTTAAACACAGCCAATTAGAGCTTACCTTCCACCTTCGGTCATAAATAGGATAATCTAGCTGCTCAGATTATCCCAAAAAATCCCTAAACAAAGGGTTGCTTTTCGCATCCTCCATTTTACTGTGGTCGGCTTTTACCAATTCTGTCCTTATTTTGGGATCAAAACTTAACAGATTTTAGACATGCAACAGTACACGCTTAATATTGCTTCACGTAAAGAAACGGGCCGGGGCGTTGCTCGCAGACTCCGTGCTGCGGGTAAAATCCCTGCCTCTCTCTATGGTCAAGGAAATGCCCGATCCATCACCGTATCAGCGGTAGACTTTCGCGATTTAAATCGTAAAATAGGTGGTGGTGCAGCTCTTGTTGAACTCACAGACGAAGAAGGTGAGTCAGCGCTTTGTCTGGTGCAAGATATTCAACACCATGCTTTTAAAAGAAGAATTGACCATATAGATTTCCAAGAAGTCGAGCGTGGTCACGCTTTCAAAACTAGGGTGCCTGTTCACCTGGAAGGGGAAGCAGACTGTCTTGGCGTGAAAAATGAAGGCGGCGTTCTTGACCACAAGTCGCACGAAGTTGATATCAGATGTCGTCCTTCTAAGCTTCCAGACTTTGTAGTTGCAGATGTTTCTAATCTCGCTGTGGGTGAAACCATTCAAATCAGTGACTTACCTGAAGTAGATGGTGTTGAGTACCTAGGTGAATCTAGTTTGGTCATTGTATCCGTTCAGCAGCCGACTGTATTTGTTGAAACCACAGAAGCGGTCGATGAGATTGCTGCGGATGAAGTTCCAGCTATAGAAGTTAGTGACGATTCTGAGGAAGAATCTGAGGAAGAATCGAAGGAAGATTCTGACAGTGATTAAATTTTACCCGGTTAGTTTCCTGACTAGCCAATAACGTTCTTTTATAAAATGTCCATCGCGGTCATTGCCGGCTTAGGGAATCCAGGTTCTGCATACCGCAATACCCGACACAACATAGGTTTCGATCTTATCGATCATATCGCCGCAAAGTACAGCGTCACATGGAAAAATAGTGTTCGATTCGAAGCAGAGACAGCGGTCCTTCAGACTAATAACCTAAAACTAATGCTGATTAAGCCATCGACTTTCATGAACCATAGCGGCTACCAAACCATCGTTTACAATCATATTAAATTGATCTATGTGCGTAGTTCGGCAATCTGCTAAAATAGTTTGTTCATCTTTAGTAAACTTACTTAAAACATAATCGGCAAGGTCTAT
>CABXXS010000021.1 GCA_902516225.1 Puniceicoccaceae bacterium
ATAATATTGCTTTAGCAGCCTTGAGTCAGGCTAATGATAGTGGCCTTAATTGTCCAAGTGATATTTCTATTATTGGATTTGATGATGATCCATGGTCGATCTTCTACTCGCCGAAATTGACAACGGTTCACCAGCCACTCGAAGAATTATCATCACGTATGATTGAGATTTTGGCTGAATCAATCACAGATTCCTCTGCAGATTTTCGCCAGCATGTGATTTTAGATACAGATCTAAAGATTAGGGAATCAGTAGGTTCTCCGCGCCGATAAGCGGTCTATGCAGTGTGGCTTTTGATATTCGAAACACATCCTTTACATAAATATGAAAATATTTTCTTTATAATAGGATGTTTCCAAAGGAACTTCATTTTTCTGCCCATTCACAGCGTGAATATACCCTCGGGGATGCTGACAAATTTTCCGTGCAGCTCAATAAAAGCGGCCAAGTTCTACATGCCCGCGCGGGAGATATACTGCTCAGTAGGACCATAGGTAACTGTCTCGAAGGTGGGCTTGCTCGCTTATTTTTACGTGCGCATGTCGGTGACTCCATAGAGTTACACACGCTTCAAGGAGCATTATCTGAGCTAACTTCCTATGGTGCTGAGGCAGACTTTGCGCAATGGACTGGCGTGGTTGCTGGGTGCACGGTGTTTTTGACTTTGCGCGTCGACGTTGCCGCGCAAATGTTGTTTTGGGATATCGCTCTGAAGAATGAGTCTTGCGATGCTATTTGTCTAGATACGGTTTGGGTGCAAGATCTGGGACTGGCTTCAAGGGGAGCATTATTAAATAACGAAGCCTATACTGCGCACTATTTGGATGAGTCGGTAATTCAAGATACGGTGTGCGGACCGGTGCTGAGCTACCGGCAGAATTTAAAACAGTCTGCTCAGCATCCATGGCTTATGGCGGCCTGTCTGACTGGGGCTGTTAGTTATGCTACAGATGCTTTCGATGTCTATGGAAGTGGATATCGCTGTGGCGAGAAGTCTCCGATATTGCTAAATAAAAATCTTTCTAATCGTATTTACCAATTCGAATTTAGCTGTGCTGCCTTGCAATCGAAGCCTGCAATCTTGGAGCCAGGAGGAAGCTCTGTTACAAAGTATGCTGCAGCTTATCTCGCAGATCATCCCAAAGCCTCTTCAGAGGATGATTTAAGCGTCTTGAAGCAGTTGCAGGAAAGGAGTACAGATGAAACCAAGAAAGATTTGAATTTATCCGAATTAGCCAGCCCTAATCAGCTAGTACAAGCAGAAGCGGTGCATGGAAGTGATTTGAGCATGGCTGACGTGCAGGATCTATTTCCATCTAAGTGGCGACATGTTGAAGAAAAAAGCGGCGTATTAATGAGTTTCTTTTACTCCGAAGATAGCCACGTGGTGACTCGTAGAAAAGAAGCGCTTATGGAGCGCCCGCATGGTAGCATACTGGCAGGAAATGTATGTACTGAGTCGATGCGCGAAGTGCTTGCTACGACGGTTTACATGTATGGGGTCTTCTCGGCGCAGACCGTCTTCGGTAATACTACCTTTCATAAAATGAACTCCTTGCCGCGGGAGCCGCTGGGTCTATCTCGTGTGGCTGGACTACGCATATACTTCGAGTCTGGCTCGGGCTGGAGACTTTTGGGTACGCCGTCGGTCTTTGAAATGTCGCGTGATGCGTATCGTTGGATTTACGTATTGGAAGAAGAAACGATCACTGTGCGCGTAACGCTCGGTAGTAGTCGTGATACTTTCACTGTGAGTGCGAACACCACGGGAGCGCTTCGACGTTTTCTTCTAAGCAATGAGCTCGTGATGGGAGCTGTGGAAGCGGACTTAGATACTGCTTTAGAAATCTTTGAATCAGAACGAATACTGACTCTATCGGACACTTCGAATTCTGGACCGAAGGAGCGTGGCTTGGATCTTACGTTTGGAATGTGCTGGTCTGATTCTACTAATTTAGAGATTATTGGTGGCTCTGAACTATTAGGCGCGCCCGGGAGTGACGCGATGCTGACCTTGCTTACTGCAGCGACGCAATCGATTGAGCTGACAATTGCCGCTTCGTTACAAGGCACTGAGGACGTGGTAGCTAAATTAAAGTCTTCAGAGTCTACTTCACCTTCAGAATATTGGAGCGATTTTAACCGTGGTCTAGATTGTACTCTAGATACGGATACTATGGGACGTTTAAGTGATGCGCTTCGTTGGTATTCGCACAATGCCTTGGTTCACTATGCATCGCCGCACGGACTGGAGCAGTACACTGGAGCAGCTTGGGGCACGCGTGATGCCTGTCAGGGTCCATTTGAATATTTTATTGCGCAACAGCACCATGATTTGGCCCGCAGTATTTTACTAAAATCTTTGGCTAGTCAGTATGAGGACACAGGCGATTGGCCGCAGTGGTTTATGCACGACGAATATTCTGATATCGCGCAAAATCATTCTCACGGTGATATAGTGGTATGGCCATTAAAGGCTCTTGCGCTTTATCTACAAACAACCGGAGATCTCGCAATACTTACCGAGAAGGTGCCTTATTTAACGGCTAAAAATAAGCCTGCTGTAATACAGGGAACAGTTACTGAGCATATTAAGAAGGCGCTCGATCGTATCGAACATGAGTTTATTTCGGGGACGGCCCTTATCCGATATGGTGGGGGCGATTGGGATGATTCTTTGCAGCCAGTGGATTCTGAATTGGCTAATCGTATGGTCAGTGCTTGGACGGTCGCATTGTTGGCACAATCGCTGGAAGAGCTAGATGCATCGCTCAACGATTCGGATTTGAAAAAGCGTATAGCTACACTTTCAGAACGCGTGCGGACGGACTTTCGCCGTCATGTTTTGATCGATGGTCAAGTAGCTGGCTTTTTACTGTATGATGAGGAATTAAAAATAGCTGAACCTCTGCTACACCCTAATGATACACGTACTGGTATAAAGAATCGTTTGATCCCAATGACACGCTCGATCATTGCTGGTCTGCTTACCCGCGAGGAGGCAGATGATCAGATCGTACGCATCACTAATAATCTGAAATACCCAGACGGTGTACGTTTGATGGATAAGCCAGCAGCGTATTTTGGCGGTATAGAAACTTTCTTTAAACGCGCAGAATCCGCAGCTAATTTTGGGCGTGAAATCGGCCTTCAGTATGTGCATGCGCACATTCGATATGCAGAAGCACTAGCTAAGATGGGCGCGGGTGAAGACTTTTTAAAGGCGCTAATGACGATTTGCCCTATTAGCCTAGAAAAGACAGTTCAAAATGCAGAAATGCGCCAAAGTAATATGTATTTTAGTAGCTCGGATGCGGCATTCTTGAGCCGTGCGGATGCAGCAGAGAATTTTCATAAGCTCAAAGATAGATCTATTGATGTAAAGGGAGGCTGGCGGCTCTACTCAAGTGGCCCGGGATTGTATTTTGGTCTGGTGATCCGCCAGTTTTTTGGCTTACGCGAGACCAAGGACGCATGGATTTTTGATCCGGTCTTAGCCGCAGAACTAAATGGGATAGTCCTTAATTGGGAGTTATGCGGACAGCCTGTCCAGATAGAGTATCAGCTCTCGAAGAATTGCTCTGGCCCGGAGTTTGTTAAATGTGCCGGACAGAGTTTACCAGCTGGGCGTGAATCCAACCCATATCGCACGGGGGGTCTTATTGTTCAGAAGGCAGACTTGGAGGTAGTAATAGTTAATGGTTCGCATCTGAGCGTTTACTTGTGATATTAATTAAATAACCTTTTTCTATGCTTAGATTTAGTTCCATATTTAGCGCTCTGCTGGTAACCAGTGCCTTACCAATCGGGCTTCTAGCTAAGTCTGATAAACCAAACATTTTGATCATATTTAGCGATGATCATGCGCTACGTACTATAAGTGCATATGAAAAAGAAAGTGGAGTAAATCAGACGCCAAATATCGATCGCTTGGCTGATGAGGGAGCTATTTTCACGCGTAGTTTTTGTGGAAATTCAATTTGCCAGCCAAGTCGTGCGACTATCTTAACCGGTAAGCATTCTCATAAGCATGGTGTGATGACCAATGGCTCGAATTGGGACCCAAAACAGCCTATATTTACACGTATGCTCAACGACGCGGGCTACCAGACTGCGATGATAGGGAAATGGCATATGCATCCTTATCCTTCCGATGAATTCGATTACCATAAGACACTAACTGGTCATGGTGGCCAGGGACGATACTACAATCCACATTTTGTTACCTACGAAGGTGATACGGTTATGGAGCCAGGCTACTCGACCGATATCATTACTACAGAGTCGATCGAATGGATGCAGGGGCGTGATACATCTAGGCCATTCATCATGATGTGCCAATTTAAGTCGCCTCATACCAATGTAATGCCACCGCTTCGTAATTTGGATTTGTTTAAGGATACCGATATCCCGGTCCCTGATAGTTACCATAGTGAGCATAGTGGTCGCAGTAAATATTTGAGCAAAACTTGGATGCAAATGAGTGGTATGAAGTCTGAAGATGTTATTAAGACCGGCCCAAAATCAGGCACCTATAATTTGCCAGCTGGGGAGATGCAGAAAGAACGTGCACAAAGGGTAGGTCTGCCTGGGTTTTATGCCTACATGACAGAAGAAGAGTTAGCGCAGTGGCATGCGCACTATGACCCTATTAATGAAGAGTATGCGCGCCGCTTAGCAGAGGGAGAGGTCTCCGAGAAAGAGCAGGCCGAATTTCCGTATCAGCGCTACATGAAAGACTATTTACGCTGCGTAGCTGCGATCGACCAAAACGTGGGACGCTTACTTGAATACTTGGAAAAGAGTGGTCTCGATCATAATACTATCGTGATTTATAGTTCCGACCAAGGGTTCTTTCTTGGCGAGAACGGGTTTACGGATAAGCGCCTCGCAGATGACGTGACTATGTCGATGCCGTTTTTGATACGTTGGCCAGGAGTAGTAGCAGCAGGGCAGCGAATCGATGCTATGATCCAAAATATTGATTACGCACCCACGATGCTAGATGTGGCAGGCATCGAGGTGCCTGCGGATATGGATGGTAAATCTTTGCTCCCTATCCTAACGGGGCATAAGCCTGATGAATGGCGCGAATCGGTCTATTATCACTACTATCATAATGGAGCGTATAATTTACCTAAGATCGAAGCTGCCCGCAGCGATCGATATAAGTTGGTGCGCTACTATGATCATAAGAAATTTGATTTTGGTGAACAGTGGGAGCTATTCGACCTAGAAAAAGATCCTACAGAGCAGCAATCCGTGTATGCAAATCCAGTATATGCATCTGCAGTAGAGCAGATGCAGCGCGAACTCAGCAAGCTACGAGAACAATACGAGGTCACAGAGTAGAATATTCTGTTATTTAAGTAGCCAAAATTAGTGAGCTTTTGGATGGCTCCAAATTTTCTCTATAGCACGGCTCACCTCTGGTGCTTTCATAAACGTATCCCATAGTTTACCTGTACGGTAGTTCTCAATCATCGGTGCGATAGGACCAACATCAATGCCTATGTAACCTTGTGCGTTCCAATTACGGCTAATATTGAATGAATCATAAAATCCGAAAGGTCCCCAGAGCTCATCGCCTTTCTTAAGGTACAGCTCAGTTATCATTTGTATGACTGGTTCTGGCAAATAAGCGATCGAAGAAATTGCACCTGTCGGTGCGATTGTACCATTATCATTATGCACCGGCTCGTGTGCGCTATATCCGTCTGGACCCAGGCAGGCGGTGAGTCCCCAATATTTGCCGTAGCCTTTGAAACCATTCGGATTGAGCTGAGCGTAGTCGTAGTTTGCTTGGGTAAGCCGGGTAAACTCCTCAAAGAGATAGCCATCTTTTAGTGGGACTTTATGCGGGTCTAAACCTAGATAGGAGTAATGCATAACGAACATGGGAATTCCATAGTCGTGGTTTAGAAGTAGGCCGATCGATCCATTAACGCCTTCTATCGTTCGTGGGTTGTAGTAAGCCGGATTCTTAGCAACCCAGCCGTCCCAGTAAATTTCTGGATCAATGGCAAAGGTGGGGGAGCCAGCGCCAAGAATATAGCAGATCTCTGCTTCATTAAATCCAACGATAGGTAAATCACTGAAGCCGTGCTCGGGCGACCAATGCCAGATTAAGACTTGGTCTGGCGTTTGCGGGTCTTGTACGAATTTATCCCACTGTATCTCTTTCCAAAGTTTGTCTGAAATTCTGCGTATATTAGATTCGGCGGTAGTGTCTTTATTAAAATACTCACGCGCGAAGATTAGACCTTCTGCGACGATACCGCTCTCGACTAGGTCCGAGCCATTATCGGTACTTGAGAAGGGTCGAACCTTACCACTCGCGCCATCGATCCAGTGTGGGTATGCGCCATAGAAACGTTTGGTTTTATCATGTAGGAAATTAAGTAATACTTCTGTGTGAGCCGCACCTTCTGCTCGGGTGATAAAGCCGCGTTCAATTCCAACTGCAATATTGAAGAAATACATGCCAGTGGACACCGCAGACATGAGTTTGGGATGCCAGGATTTTTTCGCCTTTATACCCTCGCGCGGTAGATGGCTCTCAGGATAAGCATAATTGTAAAAGTATCGAAAGCCTGCCTCTTGGACTTCGGTCAAAAAGCCCTCACTATCGAATTCAGTGCTTGTTGCACTCACTGTGGAAGACCATATGCCAGTGCGCCCGTTAACTGGATTAATAGATCGTACTCGGTAGTAATGCGTGATGCCTGCTTCGCCGATATAGTCCGAGAACAGGTGCACTGTCGGCGTGATGTGATCCAGCCGCAAAAAGGGTCCATCTTTGTTCTGCGCGCGCTCTACTTCGTAGTGCAATCCCTCGCCCATATTAGGCCAGATCAGGTCCACACGTAACATGCGCGGTAAGGCTTCCAGTTCTATGATTTTCTTTACAGATGTCGTGGCATAGCTACTGGTGATGCCTAGGAGCAGTAGCAGGAAAGCCAGTAAAAGAATCGGGAATTTACGCACAGTAGTAATTAGGATAAGTTTGATACAGTTTAAGTAGAAAAAGAAAGCCCAGTAAAAAAATAAATACTATTTTATTTTGATAATTTGAAGGTACCACTTGGTAGTCCTGCACTATTTACAAGGTTTGCTTGCACTGCCGGGTTCCATCCAAAACGTACGTGCGCTGGATTTTGAATTAAAGGGGCGCTCAAGACTACAGCATCGCCATCAATTCGCGCGACTGCTTCTGCGAACTTACCATCTTGCCCAGCGACTTCGAATCCTTGTAGAGCAGTACCACCTCGGCTAGAGAGGCCAGTACCAGCATGGGTAAAGGTAACTCGTAGATACTTACCGCTTGTTTCGATCGAAGCAGGCTTAGGGCTATAAGCGATGGAATCCTCATGGCCGTAGGTGTTGTGTTTGGCAAGCAGTCCTAGGCGTTTCCCAACAGGTGCTTTGTTACGAGGGTGGATATCACTTAGGTTTCCGATATCGTTAATGACAGCCATTGCTGTGTTGGGAATTTGCTCCTCTGCTGTGGCTTGCGCGATCCATAATTCGGGAAGTAATTCATCGTTACCATGCTTGTATATAAATGGAGCTAGCTGAACAAAATAGAAGGGAAATTGCTTTGGACTTCGGCCCCATGCATCTCGCCAGTTATGAACAAGTTTGACCATTTTTTCTGTGTAGGCTGCGCCATCCTTAATATTGGACTCCCCTTGATACCAAATCGCGCCAGTAATTGGCATATATGTGTAGGGCATAATGCGTGAATTAAAGAAGGTTTTCTTTGTAGAGTTGGGAAGGGATGCAGTCCAAGATTCAATACGAGATCCGCCTTGGCTGGAGTTAATTAAGCCGATGGGAATACCTTCGCTAAGTAACTCCTTGCCAAAGTAGTAGGCTACCGCTGAGAAGTCTTTGATAGTGTTTGGCCCAGCGACTTGCCAATTAGCTCGCTCATTAAGGTCACTCCAGGATGTGCTGCTGGAGGTATCGGGCGTTTGCACAATACGTAGGTTCGGGTGGTTGGCAGCAGCAGTAGCAGAGGCTAAGTTATCGGTGTTTTTAAGTGCCCATGCCATATTCGATTGCCCGGAACATATCCAGAGATCGCCAATAAGAATGTTAGTAAAGTGTATTCTTCTTGGGCCGCTTGTGACGGTGAGCGTAGTGGCTCCCTGTCGAGTCGCTCTCATAGCAGGTATTTGTACCTTCCAATTGCCTAGAGCATCAGACCTACCCTTTACTTCAACCTCGCTGCCAATGGAAACGGTCACTGCTTTGTTGGGCAAAGCTTGCCCCCATATTGGAATGAGTGCGCCACGCTGTAGCACCATTTCATCGTCGAAGAGATTAGCCAGGCGTAAGTGACCTACGACTTCGATTTGCAGCGACTGGGTATCCGTACCGCCACGTTGGTCGTCGACTTTCACCGTTATTAAATGTTTTCCGATGTCCGCGATTTCTGGGCTCGCTTGCATCGCACCAGATGGTTCGATTTGTAACCATGCAGGGCCTTTGATTAATGTAAATTTCAGTGGGTCTTGATCAAGGTCGTCAGCATATTTGATCAAGCTATCTTCATAGAGTGTGGACTCAGGAATACTGTCTAATTGCAGTGGGTATGGGCTACTAATAAAAGAGGGTGGCCGGTTTTTATTTCCATTTTGCCCGGTCACAGATGCGTTATCAAAGTAGGTTGCCTGAAAATAAGCACCTTCCTTACGCTTAATTATTTCAATGATAAATTGTCCGTAAGCTGTGTCCTTTGGCGCGTCTGCAGAACCTTCGAGGCGATGCCATGTTTTGATCGGTGACTTTGTGACATCAGCCTGATCGATCACGACTGGATTACCGATGGGCAGGTGCTCCGAATTATACCATTGAACACTGATTCGTGGGTTCCACGCACTTTTTATGTCCCCAGTATTTAAGGTATCCACACCGAACTGATAGTTGCTCTGATCGCGCGCACTAAAGAATTGATGAATAGTCGTAGCTCCCCAACGAAATTGCAGGGCTTGGTTATCTCTGCCAATTCTGGGATCTAACTTAGCATCAGTGAGCCATGAGTTGAAATTGCCTTCCCTCCACATTTTCCGGCGCCATCCTTTGCAGTTAAAAGATGGGGATTTATCTATAGTCGGAATTCCAATTTCGAAATCGCCGTTAATTAGTCTCTCGCTAGTTTGAGCTGACATTTCTACATTTGTGAATACTAAGGTGCTGATCAGTATTCCTAGTGTGCAGATTAAATCGTGACGCCTTGTTTTTTTCATAAAGAATTAGTTTATATTGAGTTTACGTGTCTCTAGCTTTGACTTGATTTCGTAGCAACGCTCGTCGCTGAGTGGGTAAAGTAGTGTGAATGCAATTGAGACGAGGCTCAGGAGTAGGGGGAGCCCAATCTCGATAATACGCAGTAGTAGTAATGTGCGTGGTTTTTGTACCGAAAGCGCAGTGGAACTATGTAAGATATTCTCAATATTTTCGTAAAGGACATCTGGCCTATCAACTAATTCTTCGGCTCTTTTTTGTAGTGATTCGGTCTCTTCGATGACCTTTAGGAGTGTGCTTTTTAGCTGCTTACTATGAGTCGTATCTTTTATACTTTCGCCACTAGAAAACAGTACAGTATCTTCGAATTCTTTTGCCTGCCTTAGGGACTCACTGATCTGTGCTTCGAATTTAAACAAGCGCTCCTGCGTAGTCGTTTTTATAGAGAGATCTTTTGTTTTTCCTAAGAGTTGATTGATCCAGAGCTCGAGTCTTTCTTTGCTGGTTTCAGCGACTTCAGGCTCCCCTTCATAAGCCCAAGTTCTGGAGTCTTTTAGTGCTACCTCATAGCAACCATATAATTTGGCGGTTTGCTGGCTTTGAGCTTCGTCAAACTGCGTAGCTATTAGTAATGCCCCTGTGACAAAGCTAGCGAATGCGGTACCCATCTTAATGAACCACCAGTAGACAGAATAATAACTGCCCTCAGAGCGTGTACCAGTATTTAGTTCATCTTCGTCGCAGATGTCTCCTAGCATTGAGGCTCCCAGTGTAAAAAACATTAGCATTCCCGCAGACAATAAAATGGTGGGAATGATTACTAAATAGGGGTAGTCTGGATTATAACAGACGATTTTAGAGAGCTGTGCTGCGCACATTAGCCCGATAGAAAATAGCATTGTCCTTCGCTTGCCGATTCGAGGACTGATCCAGTTTAGGGGGAAGACTGCGATTAATCCTGTGACTGCCCATACAGTGCCATTGATGCCGAGAAGTGCACCAGCTGCATATTGGTCACCACCAAAAAGATAGTAAATTGATATATAATAGTTAAATATGGCAACGAAGTTGAAGCCTATCGCTAATGTAAATACTATGAGCACAAGGTAGAGGAAAGTCTTGTTGCGAAGTGCTAACTTCATATTGCTCCAGAACTGTGTGCGTTGCTGATTTCGGGTAGAAGTATATCCAGGTTCGCGTATAGCAAAAAACCACCAAAATAGGAGTGGGAGCATCACGATCGCAATAATTAGTGAAAGGTAGCGCATGCCGTCGATTAAGGTGCCTCCTGTGCCTCGCACCACTTCCATTCCTGCTAAGTAAAGTAGCCATGGAGTACCCATAGCAAAAAGGTTTCCGAAGAAGCTCTTGGAGCTAAATAAGCGGGTGCGCTCGTGTGGATCTTTTGACATCTCCATACCGAGCGCACCGTGTGGGATCTCAAACATCGTGCACGCTGTGAAGAAAATTAATAGTGCTGTGAAAATGAACGCGAGCTGCCCCCATTCACCAATACTTTCGGGTACCCACCACATGCCAGCGAAGCTGATTATAACTAAGAGACCACCGGCGAATATGTAAGGACGTCGTCGTCCCCAGCGTGTGCGGGTATTGTCCGATAAATGCCCTATTATGGGGTCAGATACTGCATCCCATAGACGCGGGAATATCATTATTACACCGAGCCAAAAAGCACTCAGGCCGAGGCCTATGTTGCCGATTAAGCTCATCAGCTGTCCCGCTATGTTAAATAGGGCGATCGGTATGATACCGCCAGTGCCATAAGCGATCAGGACCGACCAAGGTATGCGATCTTGCGAGGCAGTACTATTCTTTGCGAAAGGCATATAATTATTTAGGGTACCGTGCCTTCTCTCTGTGTCTAGGTCGCAATGACATCAGGTATGCTTGAGGTTGGTGGAGCATAGGAGAGTCGAACTCCTGACCTCTTGCATGCCATGCAAGCGCTCTACCAACTGAGCTAATGCCCCCTAATGGAAGTATCGAAAAATGTATTGGTAGATAGGTGCGTCAATATTAAAGCTAATTAGGACTATTTCTGTGCCTATATCGGTGCTTTTGTTCGGGGTTACACATCATCTAGAACAGTCTCAATAGATTCCTTATTTAGATCCATATATTCGTGGCAAAAACTAAGCATATCCCCTTGCAGAGGGGCAGTGAAGCAGACGGCGCCATCTGGAAATTCGAATTTGTAGCGGTAGCAATGCAGACCTTGGCGCTTGATCGGTAAGGCTGCTTCCAAGCGAGGTGTCCAACCCTGCTCGATAAACTCTATGTAGAGCGTCTCGTCAGGGCCATAAATCTTGTCCCCGACGATGCGGCGCTCTATGTATTCGGCGTGCACACGAATCTGATGCTTGCGCCCAGTCTCGGGCTTAACATGGCAAAGTGTGTAGCCATTTTTTGTGATCAGTGGAATGAAATTAGTCCTGGCGATTTGCGCAGTTCGGTCACCACTGACTTCTGATTTTACGATCACGGGTCCACATCGACGCTTAGCAATGGGCAAGTCAACTTCAGTAGGCTCTAATAGTTCGCCCTCAAGCAGTGCGATATAGGTCTTTTTTACGATTCTGTTTTGAATCGCCATCTGAAATTTACGCGCGATAGAGGGTCGCTTAGCAAAGATGATTAGGCCGCTAGTTTCGCGATCTAGACGGGAGACCAGATGAAGTTTCTCTAAGCCTGTATACTCGCGCACTACACCAACAAGGCTCGACATAGGACCATTCTTTGATGGGTGACATACGAGCCAACCAGGCTTATTGATAATTAGTAGGTTGTCGTCCTCCTGAACGATCCATTTAGGGAAATCACTGGGATCCACAAGTGGGGCTTCTTCGCCGTAGGGATCATTCATGACGAGTACGAAATAGAATACTTCTAATAGGTATCATTTTCTTATAGGTAAACTTCACCAAAATAAAAAATTTATTTTTTATGCTGCTCGAGGCGCATCTTTCGGAGAATAAAGGCTCCTATTCGGTTTATGGCTAAAAGGGGCATTTTACTGCAGAACAGGGCAATACAGCTATTTTTCCAACCGTTGATAACTAGTGTCCTTTCATTGGCGATTGCGCATATTGTTTGTTCGGCAACTTCTTCGGTAGTCATATCAAGTGATAAAGCTCCGCCTTTACGCATCGGCGGGTTTTTGAAGCCTGCGGCTTTAAAGAAGTTTGAGCGTGTCGGTCCCGGACATACTACTAATGCGCGGACTTTAGTTCCACGAAGGTCTTCGCTAAGTGCTAATGACCAATTGCGCACGAAAGCCTTGGTAGCTCCGTAGGTTGCCAAAAAAGGGGTTGGCTGAAAGGCTGCAATAGAGGCGACGTTTACAATCGTACCCCCTCTCTCGAGCATTTGTGGGAGCAGGCGAGAGGTCATGTCGACTACCGCTCTTACATTTAAGTCTATCATTGATAGCTGTTTAGACGTTTCTAAATCTGAGAATCGGCCGTAATCTCCGAATCCGCTGTTATTAACGAGTAATACTTCGCCCCTTGGCGCGTCGTGTATTCTTTTTTTTATTGCTTCAACTGTATCGGATAGTGCCTGTGCGTCACACAAATCAACAGGGTAATGCACCCCGTTTTTTCCTAAATATATTTCAGGTTTTGAGCGAGAAAGGTTGCACAGTAGCAAATCAGGATTTATGCTTAAAATTGCTTTGATAATTGAGCAGCCAATTCCAGACGATCCGCCCGTAATAATGACTACGGAGAAGCGGCTAAAGTACTCCAAGTGCTTAGTAGATGTCTTCGAAATTGGCATTTTTTTTGCTCTCTTAGGTAGAAGTGGTGGAGCCAATCGGTTCCATTAATAGGAACCAAAAATAGAAGGAGTAATAAGTATGAAGCAACATGACGTTATCATCTCTGGGTTGAATATGGAATTAACCGATGCAATCAAAAATATGGTTTATGAAAAGGTAGAGAAATTATTCGAACACGAGGATCGTATTATTCGAATGCGAGTGGAGCTCGAATATGATCCTCACCAATCTACGCATCAAAAAGAATTTATTGCAAAAGGGCAACTCGTAGTGAGAGGAAATGATCACTTTGCTTCTGCAGCCACCGACGATCTTTACAAATCCATTGACGAGCTAGTAAGTAAGCTAGACCGCATGCTTCGTCGACGCTCGCGTTTGAAAAAAGTGAAGCGTAAAGACATACACCTTGTCGACCTACCGTCGAATATACCCAAGGCTGTTAGCTTTTAGTATTTTTCTAGCTTTAGTTTGGTAAGGAAAGTCCTAGCAGTACCTGTTGGGCTTTTCCTTATGGATGCTACTTAAAGTGAAGTGCGCATACTCAATTTAACTATATAGTTCATTTTTTTAAAACTTCTGCTTGATCTAGGGGACATGCTTTGTCTTGATCCCGAATTCTAAAATGCACCTGTAGCTCAATTGGATAGAGCGCCTGACTACGAATCAGGAGGTTCGGGGTTCAAGTCCCTGCAGGTGTGCCATTATATGGCGTCTTGGGTATATGGGTATTTTTCTGTAATTAATATGCTTTGCAGAGCATCTATACCTGGTAAGAGACTAGGGGCTCAGGATCGAGAATCTTGGCTTGCGGAAGGAGCGCAGCTAGCTCTTTTGAAAACCACTTTCGGGCATCTTGATCTCCGTGGGTTAGTACAATGGAACGAGCTTCGGTTTGTGTGGCGTATTCGAGTAGTTCATCACGGTCGGCATGGCCGCTGAGGTCGAATTGATCTATGCTAGCTCGTATTGGAGCCGTATAATCAAGCGCATCAAAGAAGAAGTTCTCCTCATTACGGTTAGATAATAGCTGTCCGCCCGGAGTGTCAGGGTCGCAGTAGCCAACAAAGCAGAGTCCATTTTTAGGATGAGCTAGTAGGGAGGCTGCTAGTTTATAAGAAGGGGTGTGTTCTACCATCATCCCACTGCTCACAATGTAGATGCCCTTTCGTGGTAGATCACGACCTGCTCGCATATTTAAATCCACAGACCTCACATCCATCTTTTCGAGCATCTTAATATCGAAGTCTATGAGCTGGGTTTGTTGCCGAATCTGATCAAAATGCTCGCATATCGCCATGCCCAGACCTGCCGCGTGAACTGGGGTCTTTGGTAGTCGGCCACAATTACGAGACTCGTAAATAATTTTGAATAACTCCTGCATGCGCCCAAGCGCAAATACAGGAATAAGACAACTACCGCCTCGATTTAGAATTGCACTTATTTGGTCTATAAGGCGATCCACTTCGGCGGCTCTACTCTGGCCCAATTCTCGTCCCTTTGCTCCGCGCGTGGTCTCTAAAATAAGCGTATCTATAGGTCCTTTTGGTAAAGTCGCTCCGAGTAAGGTTCGCTGGTCATCGAAGAGTACGTCCCCAGAGAAGACAATACGCCGATGTTTGTAGATTATTTCTATAGTAGCTGCGCCTGCAACGTGTCCGGCACGGTGAAGAATAACTTCGATCTGATCGCTACCTTTTTTATAGATTTCACCCCTTTCGAAACGCTGAATAACAAGCTGATTATTTAATTGAGCCACATCACGGTGAAGAAAGAGCGGATACTCTGAAACGCCGTGTTCTTCGCGCTGTCGCTTCATTACATTGATTGAATTTCTGAGCATGCGAGGTGCTAAAGTTACGTTTGGCGCTGTCGTGATCACAGGTGTCCTTGGATTATGAGCTGTAACTACGGGTAGTGATCCTAGGTGATCTAGGTGGCAGTGTGTGAGCACAATAAGATCTAGCTCGATATTTTCGATCGCTTCGAAGTGGGGCAGGGCGTCGTAGCCCATTTTCTTAGGGTGAAGCCCAGAATCGATTAGGATATTGAACGCACCTAATTGAATAAAGGTACAATTGGCACCAATTTCTCCATGTCGGTTTAAATCAGTCAGCTTCATATACGGGACTTTTGCGGTATTATTAAAAAACGAAGGGGGTCATAGCCTACCCATTAATAGGTAAAATCAACCCCCAAGAGAGAAAGTAGGTGAGAACACTGTGTCGATGACTTAGTTATACACTCTGATGATCAAACGCACAAAAATCGCTAGATTAGATAGGTTATGCCATTTTTGAATCTTTTATAGATGTCATAGGTTTAAAAAATACCCGAGCATGTAGAACCTTCAGGCATAGAACACATTATGAATCGTAGCTTATCAGTGATGTGCAATTTCTTTGGAAAATAATTAATGAAGGGTAATTATTGCTTGTCTGTTGCGTGCTTACTGAATTGAAAGGGATTGTGTTTGTTTCTCTTAATTATTATTGAGCTGACCTTTTCATTATATGAGTGATTTCCTGAAGCACGAATGCGGTATCGCAATGATACGCCTCCTGAAGCCCTTATCGTATTACCAAGAGAAATACAACACGCCTTTATACGGCTTCAACCAGCTCTTTCTACTGATGGAAAAGCAACATAATCGTGGTCAAGATGGTGCTGGTATCGGGTGTGTAAAGCTTGATGCGAAACCCGGTGAGCCTTATATGGCTCGGCAGCGCTCCATAGACTCGAACTCCCTTTCGCGTATATTCAATGGCCAATTAAAGACTTACCAGAAGATGGTAGATGATGGAATTATCCATCCTGAGTTCCCTCAGACGGTAAAAGATCAATTTGAGTTTGGTGGTGAGATATTACTCGGACACCTTAGATACGGGACTTCTGGTGTCTATTCCTCTAGCAGTTGTCATCCATATGTGAGACAGTCGAATTGGCCAACTAAGAATCTTATGTTAGCAGGTAATTTTAACATAACCAATGAGAAGGAACTCAATAACGGCCTAATTAATCGTGGTCAGCACCCAATATTTGGTACTGATACCCAGGCTGTACTCGAAGAAATTGGCTTCCATCTGGACGAAGCACACGACGCAATCTATCATAAAATGCGCGATCAGAATATCGATGGTAAAAAGATACCTAGTATCATCAGTAAAGAACTAGACCCTGTTCGTATTTTGAAAAAATCGGCTGCAAATTGGGACGGTGGGTATGCTATAGCTGGGCTCATTGGTAATGGTGACTCGTTTGTAATGCGTGATCCTCAGGGTATACGTCCGTGCTTCTATTTTCACAACGAAGAGGTCATCGCCTTTGCCTCCGAGCGCGTTGCTCTTATGACAATATTTGATCAGCCGATTGAAAACGTTCATGAGCTAGAGCCTGGCACTGCCACGGTCGTAAAGAGTAATGGTTCTATCTATTGTGAGCGCTACACAGAGCCGCGCCAAATTACACCTTGCTCATTTGAGCGTATTTATTTTTCGCGTGGTAACGATGCCGATATTTATTCAGAGCGTAAGGCACTCGGTGCTGCTTTGCTCGAACAAGTAGTGCAAGCAATTGACAACAACTTTGCTGAGAGTGTCTTCAGTTTTGTTCCGAACACTGCCGAGGTAGCTTATTATGGGCTTCTAGAATCGATGCGACTACACCGGAGAGAAGAAGTTCGCGATCGCCTACTGAAGGCACAAAAAGACGGCTCCATTAATGCTAAATTAATTGATGAGCTTATTATGGGTAATTGGCCACGTGGCGAGAAAATCGCTCATAAGGATATAAAGCTACGTACATTTATTTCTCAAGAAGAGGGACGTGCTAAACTTGTATCGCATGTATACGATATTACATACGGGGTCGTCTCAGAAAAGGATTGTCTTGTTTGTATTGATGACTCCATCGTTCGCGGAACTACACTAAAGGAGTCGATCCTCAAAATTCTTAGCCGCACGAATCCGCGGAAAATTGTGATTGCCTCAACTGCGCCGCAGATTCGTTATCCCGATTGCTACGGTATTGATATGTCAGAGCTAGGAAAGTTTATCGCTTTTAAGGCTACGATTGAGTTAATCAAAGACGATGGTTGTGAAGATCTATTATTAGATGTCTACCAAGACTGTGTAGAACAATCAGGGCTGCCACCTAGTGATATGAAAAACCACGTGAAGCGTTTATACGATCGCTATACTTGTGAGCAAATATCCGCTAAGATTGCCGAACTTGTTTACCCTAAAAATGTCCCTTGGAAAGGTGATCTGGAAGTTGTTTTCCTAACCGTTGATAAGATGCGCGTAGCAATTCCCAAGCACAATGGGGACTGGTACTTTACGGGAGAATATCCTACCCCTGGTGGCTATATGACGCTCAATCGCGCTTTTATTAATTACTATGAAAACAAGTCTGGTAGGGCTTATTAATAGGTCATTAATTCACTAGCTTTTGCTTTTGCTGCTTTTGTTTCGGCCTCGGCCGCCTCTATCCTACGCTGACGCTCTATCGCCTCAGCTCGTTGCTTTTGCACGCTGAGCAGTTCATTTTTTGCAGCCTGAGCCCGTTGTTCAGCCTCGAGTACTTCTTGGTCAGTAACACTGAACCCTCGCGCGATATCGCGCTCTGTTTCGGCTTCAAGGATTGCCGCTTGTTGCGCTAGTCGTTCTTCTCGAATCTGCGCTTGAGCGGCGCGCTCCTCGAGCTCGCGCTTATCTTGAGCACTTCCTAATATACCTCCGATGATCGCTCCAGCCCCAGCCCCTACTGCGGCACCATCGCCTGACTCATCTGATTGGTGACCAATGACAGCGCCTAAAACAGCGCCAGCAGCTGCTCCTAAGGCTGCTCCTTCTCTAGTCTTTATGCCTGGATCATAGCTAGAGCATCCAATGGTAAAGTATAGTACCGCACATAATAGGGCACACGAATTTAAATGTTTAGTTATCATAGTTTAAATAATAAGAATTATTTTATCCTGATCAAGTTGATATGCTTATTAGAATTTACACGCTAATGGCTATGACTACGTCGTCTACAGATTTGGCATTCTTAATTTGCTCGCGCACTAGCGGGCTTCTGCAATTTTTCG
>CABXXS010000022.1 GCA_902516225.1 Puniceicoccaceae bacterium
GAAATGGGGGCTTGATTGGCGTAGCGCTTTGAAAAGTCATCGCGTTCTAACATACGAGCAACTGTCATTTTACGCGATAACTTTAGGCAGTCTTCAAAGTTCATCTTATCGAACCACTCACTATTGTAAAAAACCGAGGTCTTTTCTTTGTCTAGAATCTTAAATGCTTGGTCTAGGTAGCTTTGAGAATTACTTCTAATCTCTTCCTTAGTTAAAATAGGACGAGTATTAGAGCGCCCAGAGGGGTCACCAATTAAAGTGGTGAAATCGCCTATTATAAGTACCGCTTCATGGCCGAAATCTTGGAATTGGCGAAGTTTCTTAAAAACAACCAAATGCCCGAAAGTGAGATCAGGTCTAGTCGGATCAACGCCTAATTTGACCCGCAAGGGCTTACCGCCGAGGAGTCGCTCCTCGAGCTCAGCCTCCCCAACTAGTGCTTCTGAGTTAAGACGAATAGTATCAATTACTTTCATTTTTTTAGTGATCAGAATCCGGAAAGGTCATCTTTAAGTTGACTATACAAATAAACTGATCGCATCCCTAAAGTCGTAAAGAATAAAAGCTAAGAGATCTAGCGAATCGTAATAAACGGCTCAATCGCCCTGTTGTTACTAGATTTTGCAACAAAACTATCACGATCCATTTTGTTACTAAAAAGATAAAGTGCATATCCGCCCCATCCACCTCCAGAATATTTACGCCCAATGCAGCCTGAGGCATCAGATAATTTTGGCATACCTTCTTTTAGCTGCATTTTATAGCTTAAGTCGACCGCAGCGCCCAGTTTATTCAGGTTGGCCTCTATAACAGCTTCTTGCGCCAAGTGACCAGCAGCTTCGATCTGGTCATAGTCACGATCGTTATCCGCATTAGCTGGGGTATCGTGAGCTATTTCAGTATAGTGAAGTGCCATAAGACCGTTTAGGAAATCTCCATTACGTTTAAATTCGAGTATAGGTTTTTTGCCGCTACGCCAAACGCAAAGCCCAGTCTCACGGATAATGGCGGGATCCTGCCAACCAACCCCTAACTCTAGCTCGGATTCGACTCCATCACGACCATTAAGTAATGCCCAAGCACCACTACCACCTAATCCTGATTTTTTCTCATAATCCCAATCTGCGAGTGAAACGAGCGGAGATATAGCGCAGTTTACGATAAAGCAACCATTGCGAGCATAACGCGGTACATCAAGCCAACCTCCACCAAAATCAACCCTTAGTGGAGCAAAAACGGGAGTGCGGATTTTGCTTACAATAGAAGAGGTGGAGATAGGGGTAAATTCAGGCGGTGTTTTAGGCAGTACCACGTACTCAGCACCTACATCGGCACAAAGTGCACGCTTTTTATCAGCATATTGGTCGTCTGTTGTTACAACCAAAATATCAGGTTTAATCTTAAGAAAATGATCCTTAAAGTCTAACCCTAACTCCTGAGAGCCACCAATTACTACTTGGTCCACAATATCGAGTGATTCCATGAGAACGAGTTTGTGATCCTGCGGGATAGAGGACTGACGTTTTTTGTGCTCCCAGAGCACCTCATCAGAGGCAAAGCATACGGTGAGGTGATCACCTAGTGCACGAGCTTCCTTAAAGAATTGAATGTGTCCCCCATGAAGAATATCATAACACCCAGAAATAAAGATCTTTTTCATATACTGATTAATAAGTAATTTCTCAGACTATGACAATCAATTGTGCAATCAAAACAAATATGGCTACTTACTATTCACCTATTAACGATCTTTAGAAAAGCGCCAGTCGATCAAAGTTAGCTGTGGATAGCGATTATTACGCCAATAATTCCAAGAAAAGCGAAATGCTATGTCTACAGCTTTACCTATTTTTGGTGGCTCTCCAAGCTGCCACGCTATGCCAGAGATGCCACGCTTAGCACCTGCTTGAGCGGGCAATCGAAAGCGAAAGTTTCCATCTCCAAAAGAATCGGGTGGGTCATCTAGGACCAAATCACGAAGACCAAAAATAGGCTCGTGGTTTCCTTGACCGAATGGATGCAAGCGATCGAGCTCTTCGAGCAATGATTCATTCAAGTCACCCATTTCTAACCATGTAGATATCTCAAGGGATGGCTCAGGTAAGCCACCTGGGTAGAGAGCCTCAAGGCTCTCTAAATAGCATTTTGTGAACGCCGCTACATCTAATGATTTGAGTGAAATACCTGCAGCCATCGGATGTCCTCCCCAATGCTCTAATAAATGAGTGCAGCGCTGAAAAACTTCAACTAGATTTACCGAAGCCACACTTCGACCGGAGCCTTTAGCTAGCTCGCCCTCAGCACCGAGAATCACGCAGGGCTTATGAAAGCGGCGACTCACACGACTGGCCACAATACCCACCACACCAGGATGCCAATCCTCGCTAAAAAGTATAATACCAGGCACATCTGCAAATTCAGTCGCTGCGCGTTGTTCAGCAACTTTGACTATACCCCGCTCTATAATCTGGCGCTCTTTATTTATTCCATCAAGCCGCTCTGCTATGTTTATGCAACTGCGATAATCATCCTGTAAAAGTAGTTCAATCGGCAATGAGGCATCAGCGAGTCGACCACTTGCATTAATTCGAGGTGCGATTTTAAAAGAAATATCAGAACTAACCATCTCATGGCAGCTGTCGATTCCTGCCACCTCAGCTAAGGCGCGAACACCTGCGCGATCATTGGCACGCAAGTGTTTCAAACCAAACCAAGAAAGAATGCGATTTTCACCTTGTAAGGGCACTAAGTCAGCCACGGTTCCCATAGCTACGAGGTCTAAATAATCCTTGAGCTGAATACTTTCTACTCGAGGGTCATCGGCTTGGCGGCGTAGCTTCAGGAGCCCGTGGAGTAGTTTGAAGACCAACCCAGCTGTACATAAGTTACGCCATGGGGCATCTTTTTTATCATTTACATGGGGATTAATGAAAATGCAATCCTCGGGCGCTTGGGTCTTTGTCTGGTGGTGGTCGACAACAATTACATCGATACCCAAATCGCGCAGGTATGCGATCGACTCGTGAGCGTTAGTGCCACAATCAAGGGCTATAAAAAGTTGCGGAATTTGACCGTCAAAAACACGCTCAATAGCCTCAAGACTCAAACCATATCCTTCATCTAATCGTCGAGGCACGCAAAATTTTGGCGTAAGTTCTAATGTGCGCAACATACTCACCATCTGGGTTGTGCTTGTCACCCCGTCTACGTCGTAATCACCGAAAACTACGATCGACTCCTTGTCCTCGACAGCCTTCTCGATTCGCTTAGCAGCGGACTTGAGGTTTTTTATAGTGAAAGGATCATCTAGTTGAGCCAAACGAGGACGAAGAAAATCCTCTGCATCTTCTGCTTGCGTAATACCCTGCTCGACTAGTATCCGAGCAACTACATTAGATAAGCAAATGCTCTGAGCTAGCGTAGAGGCCTTACACTCATCAATCTCGGTGCAATTCCAAAGCATTCAAATCTAACTAGATTCTTTTTGACTTTCCCACTCGTAACGCTTAGGCGTGAACTGACGCTCTTGAACGTGACGACGATCGCCCTTGTGCCACCAATAAAATACTGGGCTAGCAATAAAGATTGAGGAGAAAGTTCCCACAAGGATACCTACGATGAACACAAAAGCAAAGTCATTGATTACGCCAGCTCCGAAAATATAAAGGGATACAGCGGCCAAGAGAGTTGTGATAGAGGTCAGCAACGAGCGGGAAAAAACGCGACTAATTGCCAAATTAATAATTGATCGCAAATCAGTGCCAGGATTAAGGTCTAATTCTTCCCTTATTCGGTCAAATACGACAATAGTGTCATTTATCGAGTAACCCACAATCATGAGAATCGAAGCAAGCATCGGGGCGGTGAACTGCCCACTTACAAAGATATCTAATTGCCCAAAAATTACGAAGATACCTATCGTCATGAGCGCGTCATGAACCGTAGCTACGACGGCACCGACTCCATATCCCACTTCAAACCGTAGTGCCACATAAAGCAGAATACCGCCAAGAGCACAGATTACAGAAAGCAGGGCGTTCCACTGAATGTCTTTAGAAACTGATGCGCCAATCTGATTGATACCTGCCTCTTCAAATCCTGCATCTGGAAAAGCATATTGCAAAATTTCAAGTGTAGGACGTGCTTGATCAAAAGGTGTTTGAATCTTAAGCACTTCACGATTTTCGCCGATTAAACTCTGATAACTGACAGTAATATCATCGATTTCTTGATCAGTCACCGCATTAGAAATTTCATTAGTATCAATAAGCTCGGAATAAGCGATCGTCATTTCGTCACCCCCCGTAAAATCTTTACCAAGTATATTTTCATGGTGAATAGCTACACTGAAAACTCCTACGATTACGATTAGCCAAGAAGCTACAAAAGCGGGCTTTCTATATCGGAAAAAATCGAGTTTCTTTACGGGCAGGAGGCTCAGTCCTAAAATATTAGAAACGCCTATACGGTGAACAATGAAATCGACGAGAAATCGAGTCACGACAAGCGCACAGAATATTGAAGCACAAATACCTATAGCTAAAGTGACACCGAAGCCTTTAACTGGGCCTGTGCCCAGCCATATAAGAATCGATGCCGTGATCAAAGTAGTCACGTTGGCATCGACAATAGTAGAGGTCACTTTCTCAAAAGCACTTGCGGTAGCGTTCTTAATACTTTTACCAGTACGAAGCTCTTCACGCAGGCGTTCAAAAATAAGAATATTAGCATCCACACCCATACCTAATGTTAATACGAGTGCCGCAACACCTGGGAGAGTCAAAGTCGCCCCTAGGCTGGCTAGAACACCAAGAACGATACTTATGTTTATCACGGCTGAAAGCACAGCCACAAGACCACCTAGCGCATAGTATAAAATCATGAAGGCAACTACTAGTATTGCGCCATACTGACCAGCATTGACAGAACTCTCACGGGCATCAGCGGCCATAGTGGGTCCTACCTCATACATCTCGTCGACTCGAAGTTCAACCGATAGAGGGTTGTTCAGGACATTAGCTAGTTCAATCGCCTCGCGTTGAGAGAAGCTACCTGTAATTTGCGCGTTTTTAGAAAGTACGCTCTGTATAGTAGGTGCGGAGTAAAGCTTCCCATCTAAAACAACGGCAAGAGGTTCACCGACCATATTTTCAGTGACTCGGCGTAATATTTCAGCGCCTTGTGCTGTCATTTGCAGATTAATTTGGAAGCCTCCTGTCTGCGTCTGGGAAGCAAATGCGTCATCGACGATTTCTCCTGTTGCTTCTGGAATGAGTTTTACAAATTGGCGACGTTCATAGACCTCACCACTACGACGGTCTTCAATTTCCTCCGCGAGCACCTCATAGCCTACAGGATAACGGTTCTTAAGCGTTGTGTCTGGCCTTAGTTCCGGGTGCACGCGACGGAATTCAAGTCTAGCGGGCTTTTTGATCGCATCGATCACCTCAGGATTGTCTTTAGTCGATAGGCCGGCTATTTGTATCTCTATCGCGTCTTCGCCACTTGGGCGTATGACTGGTTCGGCAACACCCATACCGTCGAGTCGCTCAGCCATAATATCTATCGCGTCTTGTAACTGCTCGGCTTGTTCAAACTCGCTTAGGTCTGACTGAGCCGATTCGTCGATCTTTAAAGTAACACCTACGCCACCTTTCAAGTCTAGGCCAAGACGAAGTTGGCTCTGCGCAGTTTTGAGGATATGTTTTAGCAGAATATCATTGCGCTTATTTTGATTAGCGATATCGGCGACATTAATTTGAGGAAAATACTGAGAAAAATCTATTCCTTCTTCTACGCCGATATCACGTAGAGCTATAAATAGTGTTGGTGAATCGCCTTGTTCGACGCGTATTCCTGAACGTTTGAGGAGATCTACAAAGTCGGACTCATTAGCCGTCACTTGGCTAACAATATATTCCTCAAAGGGTCGATCCTTTAAAGGGGTAACACTCATTACACACCAGAATATGATGGTAGCAGTGAGAAGAAATTTCCAAAGAATGTTTCCTGACATGGGCAATAAACTATAGGCTTAAAATTGTAGAGAAAAGTTTCTAGACAGCACTGGAGGATACCTTCGTGGATACAAAGCTTTTACCAATCTCGATTTTGGTATTATCTGCGATACGAACAACAAATCTATCATCCTTTACATTTGTGATGGTGCAATACACACCACCGCTAGTAACGATCTCGTCACCACTCTTCAACTCCGTAAGCATTTTGTCATGGGCTTTTTGTCGCTTTCGTTGCGGTGCAATAATTAGAAACCACATACCTGCAAAGAGCAGAATAATCGGAAGAAATTGACCCAGACCGCCACCTGGTGCGGCTTGTGCGAATTGATATAAAAAAGATAATTCAGGAATAGTCATAGCATTTTTGATTGTTAAAAGTCCGCAGAAAGAAAGGGAGTCACCCCTAAATAGCAAGTAACTAATCAATAAGGGGCATAAAGCCAAGGTATCACCTCAAAGCCTACTCTTGATTTAAAACATGAAAGCCCTAGCCTGCAAGCTCCATACGACGCAGTAATAGCCGTAGATGTTTATGTGGTTCAGACATAATCGTGACTTCAGCACAGCCAGAATTGAGATCTACTTCATTTAGGTGGAGTGCAAGGCCTTGATAAGCCGGCAAATTTAGCCCTGACCTTTGCTTTTTAGGGTGAAGTTCTCGCTGGGTTGGAGCTTCTGGGCCATTGTATAGGGTGTCTCCCAATATAGGAATGCCCAATACAGATGCGTGCGCGCGTATTTGATGGGGCCTAAAGAAGGTCGCTCGTGCTTCCCAGAGGACCCAGCCTTTGGGTGATTCAGTGATACGCTGAAATTTGGTAAGAGCTTTTTTACCCTTTGAAGTGGAAGGAATCATTTTAGGCTTAACATTATGCGGCAACAGTGGCGCAGTACATTCCAAATACGGTTCTTGATTAATAGACTGGGAAGCCGAAATAAATTTAAATCGAAAAGAACTCTCCCCTGAACCAAAACGATTACGTAAATTCGCTAGCGCATCACGACTTTTGGCAAAAACCGCAACACCAGATACTGATGGATCTAGATAATACATCGAACCAAAAAGTGTCGCTCCTCTACGAACTAATTCCGGCTTACCGGCTTCTAGCTGAATATTAAGCGCCCCATCTATATCGGGTACATTGTCCCATGGATGTGCACGCGTACCAAATCCAATCGGCTTGTCTAGTGCCAGCCAATCGTTTGTTTCCGCTAGTACCGAAAGGCGCAGAGGCTTTTCGCCAAGTATAGGAGGCGGAAAACCAACAGCATTTTTTTTTGATCTTTGATGCACCACTTATGGATACAAAACACCCTCGATACGGCAAGCGTAAGCGAGGGTACTAATGGAGTAGAAATAAAAAACTACGCAGCTAACAGTTGTGCGCATCGAGCCTTCTGGCGAGCCACTTTGTTGGCATGAACAATACCCGTCTTAGCTGCTTTATCTAGTGCTGATATAAAGTCTCGGGAAGCTGAAGCGAGAGCATCTTTGTCGCCGGAAGCGCTAGCCGCATCAACCTTTTTAGAAAAAGTTTTTAGACGACTCTTAATTTGCTTATTCCGCAGGGCACGAGTCTGTGTCTTGCGGATATTCTTAACTGCTGATTTTATATTAGCCATATCTGTAAAATGAGGGAGCAGAATGTGCGAACACTCAATCACCCTGTCAAGAGGGAAAGTGTCAATTTCGGAGTGCTGTAAGCCGGATTTTGTCCACCACGCGCCGAAGCGGTTGGATGTGCGTTCATTTATCTATGCCACCGAAGTGGCATTCCCACCGAAGTGAGATGCGACATACCCGGAATCATCGAACGGGCCGCCCGATTCCCTATTTTGCCTTGCACCGGATTGGGTTTTTCTTGCCTTCATTGTTACCTTCGAAGCGGTGAGCTCTTACCTCCCCATTTCACCCTTACCCCAGTACATGCCTGGGGCGGTATATTTTCTGTGACACTATCCGTCACGTCTAGTTTCCTAGACGCGCCCCCGCTTTCACGGGGAATCCTGCCCTACGGTGTCCGGACTTTCCTCTCAATCTTACGACCAAGCGAACGCCCACACTCCGAAATTGACACTTAAAGGATGCACAATCCTTGGTCTTAGAGCAAGCGGCAATTTTCGATCTAAATTCGACGCCAACGACTCGCCTTAGCTATACTGTACTGAAATTTACGCGCATGCTCACGAATAATAAAAGGCATATCCCAATCTGCGTCTAAAGTGAAAGCAGATTCGAGGCCCATACGTAGTCCGTCAAAGGAATCCTCTGATCCGTTACCAAGCCAATTAGCTTTTGGGGTGTACGACTCCATCCACGTAAAAGGTGTTGTCATAAATAGACACCCACCAGGCTTCACCAAATCAGCAAGGCGGCGAATCAGGTGTAACGGTTCTTTGAGGCGGCAAATCAAGTTACAAGCTAAGACTAAGTCGAACTGACCGATATCATCACGTATTGACAGCGCATCTCCCTGCTCAAATGAAACACGGGTACGATCGATAGAAGTATCAACCTGTAGTTCTATATTTGTTGTAACTGAACCCTCATCTTGGCGTGAGGCCATATAAAAACCATCACGCTTTAAAGAATTGGCAGCACTAATGAAAATATGTGAATAATCAATACCTATTACCTCTTGGTAATGCCGAGCTAATTCAAAGGTGGAGCGCCCTACAGCGCAACCCAGATCAAGTGCTCGGCCTTGCATCAAACCAGCCTGTTGAGCGGGACCCTCTAAAGCACAACGTTTTGGAAAATCAAGTGCATCTGAACCGCCAAATGTGTAAGGGAACTGATCCTCAGCAGTACCATAGTGAAAGACTAAATACTGATGTAGCAACTCATCGGTTTCGTAAGTATTCTCAGACATTGCTAATTGCTAATTGCTAATTGCTATAATCTTGAAAATAACAGGAGCTTGCAGTCAAGCGACAGGGGACATGAAAAATAAGCAAGTACCAAAACTTTAAGCTTCAACTAGTGATTGCGCTTCTAGAAGACCGACTATGTACTCGGAAGGTTTGTAGTGCTCGATTAAGACCTCTACCTGTTCCCCGCGATACATTCGGGCCTGTTGAAGACGTATTTCTGGAGTCTTGTGTGGTGCATATAGAACATCGTCGTGTGAAGCATTTGCGTGTTCCTTAAACAAATCGGGAGTTATTTTACCGCCTAAATGGTCGTCGCGACCAGTAGCCACATGAATAGTGCCTAGGATCTTTTCGTCCTGTATGTCGCGGCCGGAGAAAGGCAGGACTTGAGTGCCGAAGCCGAGCTCTCCAATCGCACCAATCATTGGGTCATCTTTAAGGCGTCGGTTGTGCTCTTCAATCTCAGTGTAGTCACCATACACAAACTGAGACTTATATATCATACCCTCTTTAACATGGAGCAACCCAATTGTACTTTCATCGTATTTAAAGGGGAAAACTCCATCTGCACTTTCAGGTACAAAATATACCTCTCCAGCTGGTAAATTAGCTACATCAGGCTTACCCGGAGGACAGAGGCCATGACTTTTCTGAGCTTCCTGGCCGTTTGTGTGGAGCGCTAAGGTGTAGACCTTGCTTTCTACCTCAAAATCAATTTCAAAGCGGTCTGCCTGAGTGAGCCCTAAGCGCAGCTTTTCTGCCTCATCGCTGACTAGTTCATAATTCACGGATAGCCCCGTATCGAGAATAATTTGATTCAAACCGTGAAGTGTAGCGCCTCGAAAGCCGAATTCTTTGCACTTAGCAGTTAGAGGTGCAGTCGCAGAGAAGGTGGACACAGTAAGTATGATATCATATTTTGAATAAATATCATTATCAAGACTTAGATGGTTACCCTGTGGATCGTAACAGTCATCGTCCATATCAAGGTTACTACCACCAGTTTCTTTGTAAGCGTAGATATCACCATCTTTCCAATTCATACCCTCTAAAGCACCAGACTTAAAACCTTTGTAAAAAACTTCATGTCCGTAATTCTGAATAGAAAGTGTTTCATCTTCGAGAAATTTAAAATCTTCTATATCAGAAGGATCCGGCAAATCTATTAAAATACAGACTTTTTCACCATTTCCGTGGCCAAAGCAAGTAGTAAGCAGACGAGTAAGATTAAATGAAGAAAATTTGCGTAAGTTAGCGTCTAGAATCATTTTTTGAGAGAATTAGTTATAGATATATTAAAGTAAATACACATATTAATTAAGTGAAAGCTGTCAAAGCCGGTTTGACTATTTATTTAACGTTTATGAAAACACTATTATGCCAAGTTTTTTACTTCCATGAAGAGAGCTTTTGATATTATCGCCTCAGTGAGCCTCTTATTGATGCTAATTCCCCTGCTTTTTATTTTAACAGTGATCCAATTGTTGAATTTTGGGCCGCCCCTATTTTTTTCGCAAGCTAGAGCAGGTAAAAATGGCCATTCTTTTCTAATTTTTAAATATCGTACCATGCTCCAAGGACAAGGTAGCGATAGCGAGCGACTAACTCATTGGGGCAAATTTCTGCGCTCCTCTAGTCTAGATGAGCTACCCGAGCTTTGGAATGTGCTCAAAGGTGAAATGAGCTTAGTCGGTCCGCGACCCTTGCCAACGGTATACCTTGGACGCTACAATACAGAGCAAGCACGCCGTCATACAATACGCCCAGGTATTACGGGTTGGGCGCAGGTCAATGGCAGAAACGGTTTAAGCTGGAAGAAACAGTTTGAGTTAGACCTATGGTATATCGATAACCGTTCCTTCTTGCTCGATCTGAAAATTATTGGTTTAACCATATTTACAGTCTTAGGTCGTAAAAATATTAACCAGCTAGGACATTCTACACGCAGCGAGTTCTTAGGAAAAGAAGAGTAAAATACCCACCCCTACCTCACCCATACATCCATGTCTGAAAAAAAAGTAATAGAAGCACTTATTATTGATTCGGTTAAATTATTAGCTGAAGACTTTCAAATAGATTCACTAATGAAACCAAATGCTGCGACTCTCCTTTACGGCATCGATGGCCCTCTAGATAGTATGGCTCTAGTAAACCTGGTCGCCGATATTGAAGATGCCATATCAGAAAAATTTTCCGTCTCTATTTCCCTTGCAGATGAAAAAGCGATGAGCGCGCGTCACTCTCCCTATCGAAGCGTCACAAGTCTAGCCGATGCAGTATTAGAAAGAATGCCTTCATGAAAACCATAGTGATTACTGGTAGTCGAAAAGGTATCGGCAAAACACTTGCCGAGAACTACCTTAATGATGGCTGGCGCGTGGCTGGATGCTCACGCGGCGATGCCAGCATTAAACATTCGCACTACTTGCACTTCTCTTTAGATGTCAGCGACGAAGATGCTGTTATTGCTATGGCGCGTAAGTTAAAAACCGACTTCGGTCAAGTCAACGCCCTGCTTAACAATGCCGGTATCGCCTCAATGAATCACGCGTTGCTCACCCCCGCTAAAACCGTCAACCAAATCCTACAGACAAACGTAGTTGGGACATTTATTTTCTGTAGAGAAATGGCAAAACTAATGCGGAGCGCTGATAATGCTCGTATCGTCAATTTCACAACTATCGCCCATCCACTTAACCTCGAAGGTGAAGCGATATATGCTGCCAGTAAGGCGGCAGTCGAAAGCCTTACCCGTATACTCTCTCGTGAATTGGCAGCGCTCAAGATTACCGTTAATGCAGTTGGTCCCACTCCGATCGATACCGACCTAATACGCGGAGTGCCTGAAGAAAAAATGAAAGCCTTACTCTCTCGTCAAAGTATTCAGCGTATGGGCAAAGTCACAGACGTCATTAATGCGATAGATTTCTATCTTAGCGAGGAAAGCGATTTTATCACTGGCCAAGTACTTTATCTTGGCGGAGTATCCTAAAATGTCGTGGGTCCGCAAAAAGCTCGAGGCCTTCTCCGAGCGCGTCGCAGTTGACGAAGCAGGACGGACCTACTCATATTCAGACTTTCTTGAGCTAATCAATCAAGCCACTGTTAATCTTCCCAGTGGCGAAAAACAAATTATTGAAGTAGACTGTGAAACGACACTAGAAGGACTTGCTACCCTACTTGCTATTGTCGAAAGTCGACACATTGCCCTGCCCCTACCAAGCGAACTCCCCGCTAATGAGTGTCGAAGGATGCGAGAAGTCGCTGCTAAATCTAGCATTTACGAAAAACTCGAGGGCAGTGGGCTTATCCTCTTCAGTAGCGGAACTAGCAACAGACCAAAAGGTATGCTGCATAATTTCGAAGTACTGGTAAATCGTTATAAAAATACTAGCCTACGAAATGACCGATGCCTACAGCTTCTTTTAATCGACCATATCGGCGGGTTAGACACTGCTTTTCGCTGCCTATTCGCTGGATCTACACTTGTTATTCCCGATCGCAGAACCCCAGAAGCAGTAGGTCAAGCGATTGAGTCAAAAAAAGTGAACGTACTGCCGGCATCACCTACATTCTTTAATCTCCTGCTGCTGTCCAAAATTCCAGAGAAGCACGACCTAAGCTCCGTCCAAATACTAGCCTATGGCGCCGAATCAATGCCACAGAAACTATTAAGAAGATTAGCGAAATCTTTTCCTAAAGCGAGGCTACAACAGAAGTTTGGCACAAGTGAAACAGGAGCCATTCGCATTAAAAGTACTAAGGATGATAGCTTATATTTTAGTATCAATGATCCAGAGACTGAATGGAAAATTATCGATAATGAACTTTGGCTCAAAACACCCTCAAGAATAATAGGCTACCTCAATCCTGAACAAGGCAAACTAGACGCGGATGGTTGGTATGCCACCGGAGACCTAGTCGAAGACGATAAACAAGGAAACTTACGAATTGCAGGACGCACTAGCGCAATCATCAACGTAGGTGGTCAAAAAGTAAATCCACGTGAGATAGAATCCGTATTAATTGAACTCGAAGGGGTCGAAAGCGTCCGTGTTTACAGCAGAGAAAATCCCATAACTGGTAGTGACATAGCCTGCGAAATTGTCAGCAATCAAAGCAAGTCCTTGAGTACATGGAAGCGAGAAATGCGCAAGCACTGCCGAAAAGAACTATCCCTGTGGAAAATTCCCTCTAGGCTCGTCGTTATTGATGAAATTGAAATAAATTCTCGAATGAAACGCAAAATTAATCCCTAAATATTTACTTAAATTCGTAGAAATATTCTATGAAATATAGAACCAAAACCATTGAGGGAAAGCTGCATTAATGCTAGCTATGCTGGTATTAATTATAAAAAAAGTATGTTAATCGTCCGCTCGTTTCCGCGCGTCGGCTTCAATGTCAGTGAGTAGACTTTGCATAACCTCGGAGGCGGCAGCCTTAACTTCATCAAGCTTTTCAAGATCATCCAGTTCAGAGCGCCCGAAGACGTAGAACTTGATCTTTGGTTCGGTACCTGAAGCACGAAGCGCGAAACTGTAGCCGTTATTTAACTCGAGAAAGTAAAATTCTTGAGGCGGTATACGCTCACCATCCGCATCGAATATTTCATCTTTACCAAAATCAGTAAGGCTCCTTACTCCAATTCCACCGAAGGATTTTGGGACGTTGTTACGGTAAGAATCTATAATGTTTTTGATCTTTCGGGATCCAGCGGCTCCTTCATAGTAGATGTTAATCGTCTTCTCTTCATAGTAACCGTGCTGCAGGTAAAGTGCATTGAGATAGTCCGAAAAGCTCATCTCTTGCGACTTCAGGTAAGCAGCTAATTCACAGAACATTACAACGGCGGCATTCGCATCCTTATCACGCACTCTATCAGATGCCAAATATCCGTAACTCTCTTCACTACCAAAAACAAAGAAATTAGAGTAATCGAGCATGAGTTCAGCCTTCGTCCAGACATCGCAGGTATCGTAATCAATGGCCATACCTTCCTTTTCGAATAACTGAACTTTCATATTTGCCTCATAACTTGCGAGCTTTGCACCCATCCATTTAAATCCTGTCAGCGTGTTGATGGTCCTCAAACCATGCCAAGTCGCGACAGCTTCCTGCATTGGTGTCGTGACAAACGTCTTAATTAGAACCGCATTTTCAGAACCTTCAGCGGGCAGAATTCCCGCTTCTTTGAGCGTTGTAATTCGATACTCCGAAAGAATAGTCCCAGTTTGGTTACCACTTAGTAGAACCATTTCACCACTGCCGTCACGAACAGCAACACCCATGCGGTCAGCGTCAGGATCAGTAGCGATGACGACATCTGCTCCGACTTCGTTAGCCTTTGCGATTGCCACTTTTAGAGCTTCTGCGTTCTCGGGGTTTGGCGACTGAACTGTCGGAAATCGACCATCTAATTTCATTTGCTCAGGAACTTCGATCACTTCGACACCTAAGCTCTTTAAAAGAGGTACGGTACTGATCGCACCGCAGCCATGAATTGGTGAAAAGACAACTTTTGGGGAATGCTCTTTGATTAAATCGGAGTCTACTACGATCTCACTTAACATGCTGATATAGGCCTTATCTGCGTCATCTCCTAATAGAATAACCCCCGATAGGTCAGCATCAAGATACTCTGTGAGCTCTTCGAGCACCACATCGTTGACCAGATCAACAATCCCTTCGGCATGCGGCGAAATTACCTGTGCACCATCCTGGAAATATGCCTTAAACCCATTGTCATGGGGAGGATTGTGGCTGGCTGTGATGACTGCACCACAGGTCGCTTTAAACTGGCGTACTGCAAAACTCAGTTGAGGCGTAGATCTAGGACCATCAAAGATCAATGCTTGCCCGCCCAGTTTTGTCCATGTCGAAGCTGCTAGCTCGCAGAAATGACGAGAAAAGTGGCGCACATCGTGCGCGATAACAATGCGTGGCTGATCAATAGATTCGCACGTTTCTAAATGAAACTTAGCATAGCGATATAGACCAATGATAACTTTGATTAGATTAAAGTCGTTTAAAACGTTCGTGCCCACCGCAGCATGCTCTGGTGTACCCATGGTAGAGAGTGAACCGTGCTCAACCGAAGTAGAGAATTTTCCTATCGTACGGCCTCGAATCCCTCCTGTGCCGAAGGTCATATTTTGATAGAACCGGTCATTCAGTTCTTCCCATTGCTCTTTTTGCACAAGCTCGTTAATGCTGGCTACCACCCATTGAGGTAAAAAATCGGAGCTAGCCCAAATCTTCAAGTTTGAGACAGCGCTATCTAAGAGGAAGCCTTCTGCTCCCGCGGATTCAATTGTTTCGATCAAGTTCATGGTGACTTAAAGATTAAGTGCTAAGTAATATTAAAAATACCTAGTAACACTTATTAAAATTATGAAATCTTAGTGTACGTACAAGCTTACTCGATGATTAATCCATCTGTTATCTCTGGTTTGGAATCGAGTGCACCCCATTGAAGAATAAAGTCAGACTCATCTGCAGCAAAGAGGTGACTAATTTCAAAAGTGATCATTGGCAGACCGCTGTCATCGGTCTGAATGTACTCTCCCGCTGCTTTAAGCCAACGCGCAAACATGCGCAGTTGATCCTCTTTGCAAGTCTTCGGAGAGTCGATGCCTGTTGCATTTTTGACTGGGCTAAAGTCATCCTCTCTCGCAGCTTCTATAATGACTGGATTTCTAGCCATAGGCAGTGCATCAAATACAAACATCTCAAACTTCACTCCGTTAGGTACTTCCGGATGAATTATAGCTCCCGTCTCATTTACAAAGGGGATTTTTTTATCCGCACGGTGAAAAGGTAATTTAGACCCTTCGTTGCTACCACCTATGCGCTCAATATAGTCGCGGTCGAATATATGTATAGCAACGCTGCCTGCGTTGAAACGGATAGAGCCGTCAGCGTTGACTTCCTCCTGCATAGCTTTTGGCATATCACTATATTCAACCACAACGTTATTTCCATTTTGTACACAGAAATGCCCAACTTTTTCCAAAGCATATGCTTTCGGAACCATCTTGCTGGAGAGCTCTGAATTACCTATCAGATGGAAGCCAATAAAAGCTGGGTCAATACACTGTACTATAGGATTATCTACTTGAAAATAGCTAACGACATCGATGCCTTTTTCACGCATGATTTCTGTGGCCCCACTACGAACGAGAGCGCGCAGGGAGCCACCATGTCCATCAGGGGTCATGGCAATCTTTCCTTTTTCGCTGAGGATCATCTTTCCCTCGTAGTCGACAGCAGGGACTAGCCCTTGCACAATAAAGTGAACCGAATCGCGGCTTAGACCAAAAAAATTGGATTCTTCAAAGGCAGAGATTGTAGCATCATTATTAATTTCACTGGTAAGAATGAACCAAGGAATAGTCACCTTAAAGCGCTCGCTTGAACGCGCAATTTTCTCAGCAAACACCTGAAATAATGATTTCCCAGTCAATGGTGTCACGGGATAAGTTCCTTTCGGACCATTATAACCTAATCGAGTGCCTTGACCACCAGCTACAGAAAAGGCAGCAACGCGGCCGGCGCGGATCGCGGCAGCTCCAGTAGCACTAGCCGCCTCCCATTCCAAGACCTCACCACCATTTTCAGGTCGCGCTTGATATGGAGCAGGCTCTAGACCTGTTAGATTACCTGGACCCGAGTAATCTCCAAAAACATACTCCTCAACCAATGAGCTCACCTCCGTTAAGTCGATAGTCTCTGCTTGTGATAATAAACGCTCTTGGTCGGATGCATCCAGCTGATCGAAAAATTGGAAAATATTTCTTTGTCCAGCTAAAGCAAAAGATTCTACTAGTGCGATTT
>CABXXS010000023.1 GCA_902516225.1 Puniceicoccaceae bacterium
GGCTTTGACAAAAGATAGTTACTTGCACTTAAGTTTGGATATTAATGTCTTTTCTACTTCCATCGAAAAACGAATCATCTAACGCGAGACGTAGCCTATTTTACGGCTGTGTTGCGGCTTTATTTGTTTTACTACTCGTGCCCTTGACTCAAATTATGCAGCCGTCGCGTACATCAGTCGAAAGCATTGAAGAAGTAAATATTGCACCGCCCCCACCTCCGCCTCCATTGGAGGATCCCCCGCCTCCGCCACCTAAGGAAGATCCCCCACCGCCTGATTTGGAAAAGCCTCCACCTATGCCCACGCTGGATCAATTAGAGCTTAGCCTGAATCCAGGGACTGGAGACTTAAGTATTGGAGCAGGCTTGGGAATTAGAGTCGATTTTTCGGCTGAGTCGGCAGAACAGTTAGAGCAAATCTTTGAATTCGGAGACTTGGATGAGGTGCCTCGGCGTATTCGTGATGGACGCTTCCGCTATCCTCCGAACTCCCCACGTGGCGAAGGCGAAGCATTTGTCCGCTTGCTCGTACATATTAACAAAGATGGCCGTGTTGCCGTTCAGAAAGTAGTAGATTTCTCCCATGGGGAGTTAATCAATGCAGTCAAAAAAATGGCAGAAGATTCGCGATTTACCTCACCTATGCGTAATGGTCAGGCTGTACGCTCGAAGTATGAATGGCCTATCCGTATTCCTTTTCGCTAGGCTTAGTACGTATACTATTTAAAAAGCTTTGTATTTCGGCTAGTCGTTTTAGTGGCTCTTGATTCTTAAGGCGAGGGAAACGAGTGCCAGACTTTATAAAATCACCGCTCTTTGTAGGTCTGACCAGCTTGCAAATTAGCCGGTCACCTTCTGTTTCAACCCTGCGAACACCGGCTAGCTCGGCACAAACACGAACTTTACTAGTAGCTAGTAGTGCATCTGTCGCTAATGGGCATGTCCCAAAACGATCGGCTAATTCCTCGCCGATTACTTCTATTTTCTCTAGATTCTCAGCGAGTGCTAGGCGGCGGTATACGTCGATGCGAAGCCGCGGCTCAGCGATATATTTAGAGGGCAGGCAGGCTTCGATTAGATCGCCCGATCGATTGCCATATTCAGCATCTTTGATCGCTGCGAAACTATGTGTGCCCGTGGTTTGTCGCGCTCTTTTTCCGCCCTCACCTGTGGCAATAAAATCAAGCTTTACTTCGGCTCTTATACGATCGGCTCCAGGTTCCCCTTTTAAACGAGCAACACTTTGCTTGAGTAATTGACAGTAAAGTTCGAACCCGATTCCCGCTATATGGCCGCTCTGCTGTGAGCCTAGAAGGTTACCCGCACCGCGCAATTCTAGGTCGCGCATAGCAATACGAAAACCCGCACCTAGCTGGTTGTGCTGCTTGAGCGCATGGAGACGTTTTTGCGACTTATCCACCAAAGCAGCATGGCGATGGAGTAGTAGGTAGGCGTAGGCCTGCTGCTTGAAGCGACCGACACGCCCGCGGATCTGATAGAGCTGTGCAAGTCCGAAACGGTCTGCTCCTTCGATGATTAGTGTATTGCAGTTTGGAATATCAATGCCCGACTCAATGATGGTAGTGCAAACGAGTAAGTCGAAACGACCTGCAACGAAGTGGGTCATAACTTTCTCTAGAGCACCCTCGGTCATCTGTCCGTGGCCAACTGCGATTCTAAGCTTGGGGTGCATCTCTTGAATCTTATCGGCTACTGCCTGTATCGTATCTATTCGGTTGTGCAGATAGAAGATTTGTCCGCCTCGGTCCGTTTCTGCTTGGATAGCGGATTTGATTAAGTCTTCGGAATAGCTTTTAACGATGGTCTCTATCGGTCGGCGTTCTGCGGGAGGCGTTTCTATCACACTCATAGCCCTTGCTCCAGCCATTGCTAAATAGAGCGTGCGTGGTATAGGCGTGGCGCTAAGTGTGAGAATATCAACATCTGTTCGGAGCTCTTTGATGCGTTCTTTTTGCTTCACACCAAAGCGCTGCTCTTCATCTACTATAAGTAATCCGAGATCTTGAAAATGAACATCGTGACTGAGCAGACGATGAGTGCCTACAATTATGTCAATTTTCCCCGCCGCTAATTGAGCGATGCTTTCTTTGTTTTCTCTAGCGCTACGGAAGCGGCTTACCATGTCGACTATTATTGGGTACTCGGACATGCGCTCTTGGAATGTATTTAGATGCTGTTGGCACAGTACTGTGGTGGGAACAAGAAGGGCTACTTGCTTACCTGCGAGTACGGCTTTGAGTGCAGCGCGAATAGCCACCTCGGTCTTGCCAAATCCAACATCACCGCAAATAAGACGATCCATGGCCTGTTCTTTCTCCATATCCTCTCTAGTGGCTTCAATCGCTCTGGTTTGATCTTTTGTCTCCTTAAATGGAAAGGCAGCCTCAAAATCTTTTTGCCACGGATGGTCCGGGGGAAAGGCGTAACCCCCAGCTTGTGTGCGGCGAGCGTGGAGCTGGAGCATTTGGGCGGCGTAGTCTAGTGTAGCACGCTCGGCAGCTGCGCGTGTTTTTTCCCAACTTGATCCGCCGATTTTACCTAGCTTGGGGCTGGATTTAGTCAGCCCCACATAGCGAGTGAGAAGATGTGATTCTTGCAAAGGCACGTGGATGGTCATCTGCTCTGAAAACTCGACCGATATCACCTCCTTTGAACCCCCTTGAATCTCTATTTGAGTTAGTCCACGAAACAAGCAAACACCGTGTTGCAGGTGTACAAGAGGATCACCATCGGCTAGTTCAGTGAAGTCTAGTAATTGATCTACCTGCGATAGAGTGGGCCTTGCGCGTTCTATTAAGTGATTTAATTTACGGCTTCGGCGACCGAAGTATTCGCTGTCGGTAATGAGCACGAATCCTTCATTTGATTTAGTTTGAAAAAGAAAAATCGGTACGGAAATGCACTTTTTTTTGCGAAGAATAAATCCGTCCAAAATGGTTCCCTCAACGAACAACGGATTCACTGCTTGGGTTAGCGGATTATCCTCTAGTAGCTCTAGGATGCGTTTTTTATCGTTTTCACTAGGAGTCACAAAAACGATTTTGAGTCCTTCCTTTGCCCAATTAGATATATGTTTTTCGAATTGAATACGGGCATTCTGCTCAGATTCCAGTCGGTCGTATCCAATCTGTGCGGCTCTGGGGTGGGGCCGATAGTTGTTAACTGGTTCGATTCCCAATTCAACACGACTGGCGCCAAAGAATAGCTCTGGATCTGTGTCTATTTCGCACATTGAACTCAGCGTGCTGACTTTATCAAAATGTTCTAGGGCTTGATAAAAGGAGCGCAAGCGTCCTGTACTAGCAGGTTGTTTCTCGAAGCGGTAGGGGTGCTCGCGCACAAGAGTGGCGGGCTCATCCAGAGTCCAATGCAGCGTGCTGCCATCAAAAAAAGTTAGCAGGCCACCTTCTATTGAGTGCGAGTCAGATACGGTTCCAGCTGCCGCGATGTGGATGAAAGAAAAGTTTTTTTCGCTCCGCTGTGTAGTTGGATCGAAACTGCGGATACTTTCTATTTCATCTCCAAAAAAATCTATTCGATAAGGGTGCGGGGCATCGTAGGGGTAGATATCGATCAAACCACCTCTAGTGGCTAGTTGCCCTGGGTTTTCACAAATCGCTTCGGAGTCATAATCCAGACCAGTAACGAGGCGCTCGACCAATTTTATAAATGGTTCCTTACGTCCAACTTCGAGTCTGATTCTGTCTTCGGCAAAAGCAGACTTAACCGGACATTTTCCTAGCAGTGCTTCCGGTGTAGCTATAATAAGTCGTTTGTCCTGTGGCGCATCTAGTAGTGCGCTGAGCACGGCCAAGCGGTCAGAAATCCGTTCGGACCGGCGCTGGGAATCGATATCGGGTGGTGGGTCTTCAGGGAAATAAAGCAGCTCAAGCGGCTGACTAGTATTTTCCCAGCTAGCATAGCAATTAATCTCAGCGGCTAATTCTTGACCACGTCTCGGCTCTGATACAAGTGCTACATTTGTACTCGCATTGGAGGACATCGCGATCGCATGAAGCAGTGGGGCACGTGCTTCTGTACAGACGCCGTGATAGAGTCTCGAATGTGTCGTGCCTTTCTTGGTCATTTATTGGCGCTTAGCTGTTTGAGCGCCGCTACTGCCGCTTCGGTCTCAGCCGTTTTTTTGGAGCTACCACTGCCCTGTCCGAGCTCTTGCTCGCCTAAAAAGACTGCAGCTTTATATCGCCGGGCATGGTCGGGTCCTTCGGGGGGAAGCTCTTTGTAAAAAGGCACCACACCATCGTAGTATTTTTGTGCCCATTCTTGTAAGCTACCTTTCGGGTTTTGCTCACTGATGTATAATGTGATGGAATCGATTTGCTCCCCAAAAATATGGTCTATAACTTTTTGTGCTGCATTTATTCCTCCATCTAAATAGATCGCACCGATGAGTGCCTCTAGGGCATCTTCTAGCATGGCATGACTAGGTTCTGGATGATGCTGCTTGTGAGCTTTAGATACTAGGAGGTGTTCAGATAAGCCATGTATAGTTGCAGCACGAGCAAGTGATTTTCCGTTTACTATACTGGCGCGGCAACGATCAAGGGCGCCTTCGTCTGCTTGGGGAAAATTTCGGAATAGCTTTTCCGCGACGATTAGGTCGAGAACGGCGTCACCGAGGAATTCTAGGCGCTGGTTGTCACCAGTGGGACGATCGCAACTCGAGTGGGTCAAGGCAAGTTCGAGTAAAGCCTCGTCTTGAAAGGTATGCTTAGTAATTGCTGCGATTGAGGTGCTTGAACTTGGCTTCATCCTGCTAAAACTTTTTATTATTTTTATAATTTATCAATGATTTCAGTACAATCTACAATCTGAATAAAGATTTTGGATACTGTAGTCGTTACACCAGCAATAGATTTAAATGGGCTAAATCCAGAGAAGCATTTCCTGAGCTATTCTAGGATTTTAGCGATTCACAAGCACTACCTGTCCTAGAGAGTGCGATGGGAGAAGCCTAAGATTTGCGCTTAAGCTGGATAGGGTAAAGGATACTTCACTGTCAGTTCTGCTACGCGTACTTTGACTTTTTCTAGCACTGTACCTAATTCCTCAGTGTCAATGGCTTTGAGCACTTGATCGATACAATCGGCAATCGTTTCCATGTCTGCTTCATCGAAGCCGCGACTGGTCACCGCTGGTGTACCTAGGCGAATGCCAGACGCCTTAAAAGGAGACCGCGTTTCGAAGGGCACTGTGTTTTTATTACAGGTGATGTGCGCAAGATCGAGGACATCTTGAGCTACCTTGGCGGTAAGATCAGGGAGATTTTCACGCAGATCCACAAGAAACAGATGATTATCGCTGCCACCAGAGACTAGCTTATAACCGCGCGCTAGCATGGCGCTGGCCAAAGCTTGTGAATTCTTTACAACGTTTTGCGCGTATACTTTGAATTCAGGCTTTAGCGCTTCTCCGAAGCAGATCGCTTTAGCTGCTATGACGTGCATAAGAGGGCCGCCCTGTCCGCCAGGGAACATCGCCGAATCGATCGCCTTGGCATGCTCTGATTTACATAAAATAAGACCACCGCGTGGACCTCTTAGTGATTTGTGAGTTGTCGTAGTGACGAAGTCAGCATGAGGCACCGGGGAAGGGTGTGCTCCGCCAGCGACAAGCCCAGCGATATGAGCGATGTCTGCAAAAAGATAAGCGCCTACCGAACGTGCAATCTCACCCATACGCTCAAAGTCAATGATGCGGGAGTAAGCGGAAGCTCCTACAGTGATCATTTTAGGTTTTTCCTTTTCAGCAATTTCAGCTAAGGCATCGTAATCGATCAGGCCAGTATCTTCGCGCACGCCATATTGTACAAATTCATATAGCTTACCTGAGAAATTGACGGGATTACCGTGTGTGAGATGTCCGCCGTGTGCGAGATTCATTCCTAGTACCTTGTCTCCTGGCTGGAGGACGGAAGTGTAGACAGCAAAATTAGCCTGAGAACCTGAATGGGGTTGCACATTAGCATGATCAGCGCCGAAGAGCTGCTTCGCCCGCTCGATGGCGAGTGTCTCGACCACATCCACATGTTCGCAGCCGCCATACCAGCGCTTACCAGGATATCCTTCCGCGTATTTATTTGTTAATACGCTACCTTGTGCTTCCATGATAGCAGGAAAGGTAAAATTCTCAGATGCAATTAGCTCAATGTGGCTCTCTTGGCGAGTGCGCTCGGCAGCGATGGCGGCGCTAATCTCCGGATCGATGACGTCGATCGAATTTTCGTTGAGCACGGATTGATTATTAGAAGTGGTCATTTGTCTGAGTAGCGCGAGTTGTGTTAATTTGTATAGCCCTTCGGTTAAGGACATCATTTTAAAAAGTAGATTTGATACTTTAGAAGGGCCAGACCCAATCGCGAATCAAAGCGCGTTTTTTTTTGGTTTTTGTGGCGGACGTTTCTGATTCTGAAGACGTTTCTAGTGCTTCGATTTCGTCTACGGGTAAGTTATCACTTTTAATGTTGGTGCTCAGCGTGCTTTCTTCCCCGTTATTTGTACTCACGCTCGTGTCGATTTCTTGAGCTTGGTTCGTACTTTTTTTGGGATTTGGAGGATTGCTCCATAGCGGCCACCACCAAGGGTCAGTTCCTGGATCAGTCTCATATTCTTCAGCTAGAATACCAGCGGCTTTTGTGGCATCGTTTTCATCGTCACCGAAAGGCCACACCCATCGAGCGAAGTTTTGCCCCCATCCGGATTCATCCTGTTGGATCGGGTCGATGCCAGCTGCTTGCGCAAGCTGGATTATTTGTTGGGCTACATTGTCGCGTCCTTTTAGATGCTCGTTGAGCTTTGTGCTATCGGCAGGCGCTGCTGCTCGGGTCCGTGTGGGCACGCCATCGAGTGGCCGACCGGGCTTGTATTCGTAGACTACAAAGCTGCGTCCAATAGGGCTAAGGATCGCACGCATACCGTCATCCCAACGCATAAAGATGTCTTGCCCTTGCATGCGCCATTCCCCTTCAAGGTCTCTTTTGGTAGATGTTTTTAGACCACCAAATCGTCCAATCTCAACACGTTGGAAATGTTCGTCATCAATTTGGAAAATCCAATTACCTCGGTAAAAAGCACGTGCGTTCTTGCGGCTGGAAAAAGCGATACCTCCGCTGTAAAGCTCGCGTTCCTTCTGATAGATAGCCATCCATGCGGAGGGTATTTTTTCCTCAATCGTGCGCACTGCAGGACGCATTTTACTTGGATCTTCCTCAATAATAGTACCCGGCGCTATGTGCTTGTAGGAAAAGCCACGCTTGTTCTCCCGAATAATCGAGTAGTGACCGCTATCCCAGGTAATGTGGAGTTCGCTCCCTTGCTTGGCCCAAGAGCCTCGTTGACCGTTCTGATCGCCTTCTGTGCTGGCAGCGGATCGATCCGACTCGACAAAAACATACTCTGCGCTCTCGTCGTTTTCGCCGATTCTCCAGACACCAAAGAAACCTTTAGCCCGGTCGCTCTCTGTAAAAGCTTCACTTATTCTCTTCGGTGGTTTTGCCCATTGCCCAAGTATTTTGTCAGGTACTCGCTGGGCCTTGGTAGTGTATTGATGGGTGCCGCTAGCATCAGTTGCGGCGAACTTAAATCCAAGGTCGCTGCGCTCCATACGATGCTCATTGCCACCGGGCCAGCTAAGCACGGCGGAGGCTTCTTCTTCTGACCATACGCCCTGATAGACTGTGCGATCGGGGTTATCCGCCCAAAAGTAGGAGGCTCGGTCCTGACTGCTTAAAATTATTATCAGGGCTCCATCCTCTGGCGTATCGATTTTCCAGGTGCCGCGAAAGGGCACGTCACCGCTTTGTCCATGAGCTATGGAGGCCAATAATAGAACGCTTAGAATTGCCCTGACTGTTCTTAAGAAGCGTGTATACTTTAGCCTGTTAAATAAAATCATCTTATGTGCTTATTTTTCACGAACGTGACAGGCAAGTATTATTCTTCGTCGGGCTTTCCGATTCGTGAGAAATCCAGTATGCTTCGGCTGATGCGGCCGCTAGATAAAACGGATCGATCGGTTTTAGCATTCGAGTCGATTTCGGTTCCATCGCTATAGCGAAACGTAAATTTATTGGGGGATGTCTCTGCGAAGAGTCCACCAAGGCGCAACTTCGCGGGCACTGTGTCTACAACCTCGCTTTGATCTGAAGTTTGGGAGGGGAAGTTGATATTAATTACGCTCCCTAGATGGCTGGTGTCGCGGAGTGTTTCTAGTGCCATGCGAGCCGCGTGACTGGCGCAGGCTTTAAGAGAGGCGTCTAAATCTGGGTCGGTCATTCCTTTTGATTCACTAATGCGTTCAAATTGATCCTTTGGTATACATTTACTAAAGGCCATAGCTGGCAGATCCCACAGTGTACCTTCAATCGCCCCTGCTACTGTGCCCGAGCTCAGGATGAGTGTTTGCGTTGTGTTATATCCGATATTTATGCCAGAGAGTACGATGTCCGGTTTCGTTGGAAGTAGGTTTCCGAGCGCGATGTTTACGCAGTCGGTCGGGGTACCGTTGATCGACCACGCCTCAACGTCTTCCGGAAAGTCGGTGTTGTTACGGACGACTTCGACCTCACCGTGTCGCGTCATGCTTCGACCCTTCCAGCTTTGCTCGTGAGCAGGGGCTGCTACAAAAACTTTAAAATGCGGTAAGAGTGCGTCGACTAGGCGGTGAAGGAACACAGAGTCTACTCCGTCGTCGTTGGTCACTAATGCATGGGGGGTCATTATTTATAAAATTGTTTTTTGGAGAATAAAAAGTGTATTGTTATATATCTCTAATTTGGGCGAGCTAGCACCTCGGCAGGAGCCTCTGTGATCCGTGCGCGTAAGTCTTCGGGAAGTTCAATTGATTGGAGCTCTCCGTTTTCGCCTAACTGAGCTAAAATAGTAGTCATATGTCCTTTCCCTGCTTGGGTAAGGGTACCGTCCTCTTCGTGGCGGAAGATTCGAAACTGATAATCGATGGCACGATCTTTTACCGCTTTCACCGCCAAATGTATTTTGATGGTATCGCCAAAGCGCAGCGGTGCGGAGAATTTGCACTCGGCTCGCGCTCGGGGCCATCCGACTAGTTCTCCTGGATTTGTTGCGATTAGATCGACCCCTGCGGCTTCAAAGAAGTCTCGCTCTGCGGTCTCCATATATTTGAAAAAATTAGAGAAATGGACGAGCCCTGCCATATCTGTTTCGGAGAATTCGACTCGGCGAGTAGAGGTGTGTTCATAGCGCATATGTGCATTTATGGCTATGCACAGAGCCTTGGCAACTCGGAGCTTTGAATAATTTTTAGATATCTAAGGCTCATAGACCCACTGATTATAAGTTTTTTCAAGTGTTTCGCTTTAATCCCGCTCGTTTATTGGGTCTTTTGTCGGCAGATCGCTACTACTAGTAAGAACCAGCCAATTATTAATGCCGTTCCACCAAGCGGTGTAATGGGTCCAAGCCAGCGGGGCCCACCCAGCGCTAACCAGAAGAGGGAGCCGGAAAAGAGGGGAATTCCTACTGTAAAACATACTTGAGCAGCTTTAGCTGTTCGACTACTCAATCCTGAAAAAGCTATAATTAGGAGCACAAGTGCATGCCACATTTGGTAGTTTACCGCAGTTTTCCAGGCTGCGACCTTTCCGAGTTCGGCTAGTTTTAGCTCTAGGGCATGAGCGCCAAAAGCACCTAATACGACTGCGAGAGTTCCATAAATAGCAGCTAAAGTGGCCAATTTCTTATTTTTTAGGGACATTTTTAGAGTATTTGGCGGTTTTGGAGCATAAATCGATGCTAAATGAGGGCATTTTAAGCTATTTTAGGGCAAATTTCGCTCATTTTGAGACGAATTAGCCACAAATTGAGCAAAAAACATACTCGCAGGCTTTCATACTTCGGCTTAAGGGTCCCGTATTTAGCCATAATGTGAGACATATAGTCACAAATTATTCCTATTTTAGCTCAAATTCTATAAATTATTATACAATGAAGGGAAATATCTAAATAGGCATAAAACTAGCAGTATTTTAAATACATAATGTATATTATACATGTTTATATGCCCTATTAAAAACTTGCATTTTAGGTACTTTTACTATCTATTACGCGCAATTAAATTTTCCTTTAGTCATCATCTGGTGTCTATTTGAAACAAAAACAAACTAAACAAAGCTAAATAATAATATGAAAAATAAAATAACATGCCTCCTTGCAGGTGTCGCTCTTTTTGGCGCTACTGCAAATGCTGACATCGTTCTTGCTGATGGCCTTACAGCCTACGGTTATATCGATATAACCGCACAAGATCTAGAAGGCGAAGATCGTACTAGTGACTTAAGTGAATACGAACTCGGACTCAGCTATACACCTGCTGAAAGTCAATGGTCAGCTGTCGCTGAATTAAGTTACACAGGTGGCGGTGATTCTGCCTTCGAAACTGTTACCGTTACATATCAGTACAGTGATGCGTTGTCATTCACTGCTGGTAATATCCTCAGTTACCAAGGTCTAGAAAGCTTCGATGCACCTAATAATAACTTCATCTCCTATGCCGGTTCTCCTACCGTTGCTAATGGTGTGCTCTACTCAGCTGGCTATGCCGAAGGTGTTTCTGCTGACTACAGTGCAGGCGATATAACACTCGGTGTTTGGGCTGATGTAACAGCTGACACTTCATACGAGTATTATGCTGCTTACAGTGGTATTGAAAATCTAACTCTGTCTGTTGCTATTGCTGATAATTCTGATGATAGTGAAACAACTAACATCATGGCTCAATATGACTTGGGTGACTTCGCACTTAGCTTCGAAAATGTCGATTCTGATGGATTTGCCACAGATCTAGATGTTGACGTTTTTGCAGTCGCTTACGGAATGGGTGATACCACAGTTGCAGTTCGTCTTACTGACGGTGAAATTGGTGGAAATGACTACGAAAAGACTTCAATCGCTGCATTCCATGCACTTAGCGACAATGTTGCTGCTGGTATTGAGTACAGTGATGGAGAGCTTGGTGCAGTAGAATCTAAAGGATTCGGTGTAGAGCTTCTCTATGTATTCTAAGTTTGCTTAGATAGAAGATCAATTTACCGAGGGACTCACGCAAGTGAGTCCCTTTTTTGTTTACATTAGTTCATAATTATGCACATTAATGCACATAAATTTATTAATAAAGTATTTTCAAATTAACTTTAGTTTTTAAGTGACAAACTCAAGAATGTACTTATAAGCTTATTTAGTAATAGTTTTACCTGAGCTTTACCCCGTGGCAGTTTAACTGTCTGTATAAACACAAACTAAGATAAACCTAACAAAATATGAAAAATAAAATAATGAGCCTACTCGCAGGTGTCGCTTTTTTTGGCGCCACTGCTAATGCTGATATCGTTCTTGCCGAAGGTCTGAGCGCTTACGGTTATATCGACTTGGTGGCAATTGACACTGATGAAGCTGGTATTGCTGGTGATCGTACTAGCGACTTGAACGAATATGAACTCGGACTTAGCTTCTCGCCTGCTGAAAGCCAATGGTCAGCTGTTGCTGAATTAAGTTACACGGAGGGCGGTGATTCTGCTTTCGAAACTGTAGCAGTTACTTATCAGCACAGTGATGCGCTGTCAGTTCATATCGGTAATCTCTACACCTTCCAAGGTCTAGAAAGTGATGATGCACCTGACAACGACTTCCTCTCTTATGCTGGTGCTGATGGTGAGGACCTTTATGGAGCTAATTACGCAGAAGGTATCGCTGTTACTTACAGCGTCGGTGATATCAATCTAGCTGCTTGGTCTCAAGCTGATTCTGACCCCATCAAGCAATATGCTGCTTCTTACAGTGGCATTGAGAATCTAACTCTTGGGGTAGCTGTCATTGATTACAATGACAGTACTGATTCCACTAATATTCATGCTGTGTATGAATTAGGTGACTTCACGATCAGCGCTGAGAATGTAGACTCTGACAATGCAGCTAAAATCCTTGATGTAACATCTGTAGCAGTTGCTTACAACATGGGTGATACTACTATCGCAGTTCGTACTGCTGACGGTGATTATAATGGCAATGATTATGAATCGACTTCCATTGCTGCTTTTCACGCATTGAGTGACAACGTCTCTGCTGGTATCGAGTATCGTGAAGAAGAGAACGAAGGCCAAGCAGATGTTTCTGGTTGGGGTGTTGAGCTTCTCTATGTATTCTAGGCTTGTCTAACTAGCTGAAACAAATTTGCTAAGGGGCTCACGTATGTGAGCCCCTTTTTTTATGAAATATAACCCCATAAAACTTTTTTCTCTAACTAGTCTCTTTGTTCTGTGTACGAGCCTAACGGCAATTCAGGCACAAGTGGATTCATCCGTGAGCCGCGCTGAATATGAGGCTCTTGCCGCACGTGTCTCGGTACTAGAAGCGCGCCTAAACAATCAGATGGATACCTTGACCAGTGATGTCCTTCAGGCCATGCCAGAGCAAGGCGAAGGTCAAAAAAGCTTAATTAGCACTGTCGTAGACGCAGTTAAACAGCGCGAGCAGCAAGTCAATTTCCCGTGGATGGATAAGGCTAAGTGGGCACTTATTCGTGAGGGGCAATCAGCGGATCAAGTAACCGCAATTCTTGGTAAGCCCACGCTGAACGAGCCATCTCTTCGCAAATGGGTCGACTACGTGTACAGTTACCAAGGGCGCCGCCCTTCAGATAACAAGCGTATCGAAGGAAAAGTACGTTTTAAAAAAGACATAGTTGTCGATGTAGAGGTTCCTAATTTGTAGAATAATTCTTTCACCTATTTTTTCCTAAGCCCTTAGTGTGTCTAAGGGCTTTTTCGTGCCAAGTTTACTCTTGGTCAGTTTTTAAATCTATTCAATGTATGTACTATGGATTATAAGGCATTTTATTTAGCTACTTTCGTTACAGCTACTAGCTTTTCGAGCGCAGAGATTGTTGTGAATGATTATCTAAGCCTGGAAGGCTTTGCTGATATGTCTTATTCGCACTTGGAGCAAGAATTCGGCGCTGCAAAAGTATCGGACAGCTCTCACGGAATCGACCAAGTCGAAATAGACTTCATTTTTGAGCATGGCTCCATCACAGGTCAAATCGACTTAGAGTGCAAAGTAACGGATCGATATGAATCTAAAAATGTCATAGAGCAGGCATTCCTTAACTATCATAAGGGAGATTCTAAATTCACTGCAGGACGTTTCGCTTCTCAGCTTGGCTTCGAAGCCTTTGAACCAACTGGTCTTTACCAGTACTCATTTGCCTATCATCTCTCTGATGGTGTGCCGCTATCCGCCTTAAACAATATTAGTGGGGGGGTACTTCCTCGCTACGATCAAGGGGTTAAATACACGACTGCGACAGTCACTCGCTACTTCGGGATAGCTTTAGTAGAATCTATAGATCCATCGCCGGCTAACGGATCAGATTCCCAGAGTATTGAATTAGCCGGGTCACTTTTCCTCGATCACGGATTTTCTGTTTTCGCTGGCGCCCGGCGAAATAACTACGATGCTCCTGACTCAGACGAAATTATCTTAAATGCCTACCTTACATACCAGACAGGTGCTCTTGTCTTTGCAGCGGAACTTGTTTCTGGCGAACGAGAAGTTCCTGGGGGTAGCGATCTAGAAACTCTCCAAGCTCTACTCATGGCGAATTACTCCTACAGTGATGTCGCATCTCTTTCTGGCCGTTTGAGTATGGTCGATCGCGATATTGGCGGTATTTCAGAGGACTTTACAAAATACACACTCGCCCATGGTTACGCGCTCGAAGAGAATTTATTTTTAGTCAATGAACTCAGCTTCGTTAATGGCCAAGAGGGCGGGGAAGATTACGAATCCCTCACAATAGCAGCCGAGCTAATATTTACATTTTAATTTAGTAAGGACTATTTTCTATTCTGGAGTGCCGCTCCGTTCGTCCTTGCTAGGATAAGCTCGCAAGGGCTATACATCTAAAGTATGAGCTCGCCTGCCAATTCCGTAGAAAAAACTCTCCTCGATTGGGCTGCGAATCTGTGCCCTAATTCTCCCAGAACGCGAGTTAAGGAATGGATCAAAGCGGGGCGCTTTTGCTTAAAAGGCCGTGTTGTTACTAAAGCTGGTATGCGTCTTACGGACCCGGGCGATACTCTCACTTTTGGTAAGCCAGAGGAGGCGAGCCCTGCTTGGGGGCACCGCAAGCGTATACATCCAAAGTTGGTCTTAGTCTACTTGGACAGCGATCTAGCTATAGTAGATAAAGAGGCGGGACTACTCTCTGTGCCGACTGAAAAGCAAAGTAAAACCTCTGCTCTGGATGTACTGGAAAATTATCTAAACGATAAGAGGGGAGAGGCCACGCGCCGCAGCTTCTTTGGCACCGCGGGTGGCGTGAAGCCTCTTCCAGTACACCGCTTAGACCAATTTACAAGTGGGTTACTCTGTATTGCCTTCAATGAAGAAGCGCGCCGCGCACTAATTGAGCAGCTTCGTAGTCATGACTTCTTGCGCGAATATATCGCCTACGCCGACGGCGATACATCTGAAGCTACCGGTACATGGCGCAATTATCTCCGGCTCGACGAAACAGGCTACGAGCAGCAGTTACTATTAGCGGCAGAAGAAGGGGCGGCCGAGGCGCTTACGCACTATCGTGTCCAGGCGAGCTACCCTCGTCATCATGTATCGAAGCTTCGGATCCGACTAGAGACGGGCCTGAAGCATCAAATTCGTATTCAAGCGGCGGCGCATGATATGCCGCTTATCGGTGACCGTATTTACCACGAGGGAACTCAGAAGGCAGTCGCAAGAAAAGGCGCAAAACTACCCTATGGCTTCAAGCGGCAGGCTCTCCATGCGGCGACTATAGGAATTAACCACCCGCGAGACGGCAGAGAGCTTAAATTTCAGTCTAATATACCAGGAGACATGCAAGAATTAGAGGCGCGTTTGCGAGCTAGCCCTGTCTGATACTTCTTTGTGCTCTACTTAAGCTATACCCAAGTAGAAAGTAGCTCAATAGCTGGCTTCATTTTCGCTTGAACTCGCGAGTAGGGTCGGCATCTTACCTCTCTTTTCAAAATCAACGTTTTTATATCATGGGCACTTTACTCATCAGTCTTTTAACTCTCGTACTCTTGCTAATATCGGCATTTGTCGTCCTCATCGTCTTAATGCAACGCACTAGCCAAAGCGGCGGTATGGGTGCCGCCCTCGGCGGAGGAGCTGCGGAGTCTGCATTTGGTTCGGATACGAACAATGTCCTAACCAAGGCGACTGTTTACGGTATTATTGCATTTTTCCTCGTGGCGCTAGGCCTCTATTTACTCTATCAAGCGCAAGCTGCCGAGAGTACGAAAGAAGTTGATATGAATACTTTAATTTCAGAGACGGAAGAAAGTGGCGTGGCTGAGACGAACGTTCAAGTGATTGAATCAGAGATCACAGAACCCGCGCAGGAAGATTTACCAGCGGTGGGTGATCTCGAAGGCATAATAGCAACTGATGAAGCAGCCGAATCTACTGTGGATGCAGTCAGCTTTCCGGAGCCGTTAATGGATTAATGTCTTATCAGGAAAACGGTACCTTTATTTTTAAGAGGCCAGCTTTATACAGTTTTGCTGTAGCTGGCCTTTTTTGTGCTCTTATTACTACGAACGGACAACGTGCTGGACGCGAGATGCCTTCGCGGTTTATGGATCGTATTGATGCTGAAGAGGGAGCACGTCGACTATCTGATTTTCGCAGGCAACGACT
>CABXXS010000024.1 GCA_902516225.1 Puniceicoccaceae bacterium
GGGTAGCCGTTACACTGGTGGTAAAGTACCTGCCGCAGAAATAGAAGAATCTCCCGAGGCGGAGCTTAAACAGCTTTGGGCAGATATTCAGAAGGAACTTATTCCACTTTTTGAGGATTTCCAGTTTCATAAAGCGATAGACCGCATCTTTAGTTTTATATCTGGAATTAACCGCTACACTGAGGCTCGCGCCCCTTGGAAGCTCGCAAAGTCTGAATCTACCGAGGATCAGTTGGCTCTACATACTTCGCTAGCTACGATGGCTGAAGCTTTACGCCTCGCAGTCGTCATGCTTACACCTATTATGCCTGAGATTTCAGATAAAATCCGTGGCCTACTTGGCGCAGATAATTTTGACCTAATTAAAGGGCAGTTAGAGTGGGGTACTAGTCTAACTGGCAAAGATCTTGGTGAAAAAACTATCCTTTTCCCTCGGGCAGAGAGAACGTAGAGTATTCAATCATTTACTGTAATTTATTATCACTTTTCTGAATCATGCAAAAAACTGCCCTTCTATCTGTTAGTGATAAATCTGGTCTCGTGCCCTTTGCTAAAGCTTTAGTCGAACAGTACGGTTACCGTCTTCTCTCGACTGGCGGCACTGCAAAGCTACTGAAAAAAGAGGGTATCCCTGTTACTGAGGTAAGTAAGTATACAGGCTTTCCAGAAATGATGGAGGGCAGGGTAAAGACTCTACACCCAAAAATTCACGGTGGCTTGCTAGCACGACGTGATAAGGAAGAGCATATGGGCGCTGCTGTAGAACATGGCATCGATATGATTGACCTTGTCGTCGTGAACTTGTATCCTTTCGAAGAAACTGTATCGAAGTCCGAAGTCACATTTGAGCTCGCTGTTGAGAACATTGATATCGGTGGGCCCTCGATGCTGCGTTCGGCTGCCAAAAATCACGCGTCTGTTTGCGTCGTTGTTGATACAGCTGATTACGATCGTGTCCTCGCATCTATGGGAAGTGAATCAGCTATGATCAAGTTGCGACTTGAGCTAGCGGTAAAAGTTTTTGAGCGTACCTCTAATTATGACAGTGCTATTGCTAGTTATTTAAAAGACCAAGCTGCGGATGAAGACAGCGTATCTGATCCTACTGCTATTTCTGGTATTCCCACTGAGCTGAACACCCAACTTAGTCAGGCCAAGAGTCTACGTTACGGCGAGAATCCACACCAAAGATCCGCTCTTTTTGGTAGCTTCTTAGATTGCTTTGAGCAGCTTCAAGGAAAGGAGTTAAGCTTTAATAATATTATAGATATAACTGCAGCTACCTACCTAATCAATGAGTTCAAGAAGCCAACTGTAGCTATTCTTAAACACACAAACCCATGCGGTGTGGCTTCTTCTGAAACACTTGTCGATGCTTGGCAGCAAGCCTTTGAGACGGACAAACAGGCGCCCTTTGGCGGTATTATCGTAGTTAACCAAACAATGGACTCAGACCTTGCTTGTATTGTTAGCAAGATTTTCTGTGAAGTAATCATTGCGCCAGGATTTACGGATGCGGCGCGTGAAATTTTTAAAAAGAAGAAGAATCTACGGCTTATGATTGTCAAAGATGATCTTCCTTTACACTCTCTGCAAGAGATTCGTTCAGTGCTTGGCGGGATACTCGTGCAGGACCGCGATATCACACCCGATCTACCTAGCGAATGGAAAATTGTTTCTAAACGTCAGCCCACAGAGGATGAAATGCGCGCTTTGATATTTGGTTGGAATGTAGTCAAACACGTCAAGTCAAACGCGATTGTATATGCTGGTTGCGAGCGTACACTCGGTGTTGGTGCCGGACAGATGTCACGTGTAGATAGCTCCCGAATTGCTGTCTGGAAAGCTGGTGTAGCCGGTCTTTCATTGGACGGTTCTATTGTCGCATCTGACGCCTTTTTCCCTTTCGCAGATGGGCTTATTGCAGCTGCCGAGGCTGGTGCCATCGCCGCGATTCAACCTGGTGGGTCTGTTCGAGACGAAGAAGTTATTACAGCTGCTGATGAACGTGATATGGTAATGGTCTTTACTAATAAGCGACACTTCAAACACTAGGAAGGCGTAGTTTGATCCCCCTTTTCTTGTTCGAGCGCTAGCGAATAAACTGTATCTAGCGATATTTGTATTTGTACTGTGTCTATGAATATTTAGCGCTGCCGATTCCACTTTTCACTCGAAAATCGATTTTTTTCCTCTTCTAAATGTCGGATAAAAGATGCTGATTTAATGTCATTGAAAATGGTGTTTGCTAGGTTGAGTGTTTTAGAAAGCTGATCAATGAGTTGTGCTTGAAAGGTAGTATAATCAAATTTATCTGGTAGTGATCCGCGGTCGATCGAGCCTTGTATGAGCAGACCGTTACGACCTCGCTTCATGGCCGCGCCAGCAATCTTTCGTCCATCTGGGCGGATGACATCGTTTGCTGATGGAGAGATAAAGCACTGAGACAACAGAGGTACCTCTATCTTTGGGGTAGCGCATGATTTAGGGCATGGGGATAGGTATGCCTTAATATCAAAACTTCCTAGCGCTAGTAGGATAGCTCTGTGAACATTTTCATAGAGTTTTGTGGCAGGAATCTGCACGCAAGGGACAGTAGCGTGTATGGTTATTGCGTAGGTCCAATCGTTGCGGTGGTCGACGATGCCCCCTCCGCTTAATCGGCGGCATATTACGAGATCCTTACCAATAAATTTTCGGACCGCTTCGTAGGTCTGAGCGTATCCGAATGTTGCTGCCGATTCGAGCCATCCATAGTGCCTAAAAGTGGCGACTCCTTCTGGGATACTTGTAAGCATCGCCGCATCGATGGCCATATTCGTAACCGCTTTTTCGACTGCATTAGGCAGGGTGATGAGCATTAGGCGTTTAATGGTTCGATATGAGTGAGCTCTTCGAGTTGAGCATCGAAGCTCACAGGTTTTGTTTTTAGCTTCGAGACAATTGGGTGCAGATTAAAGGTAAGATTTGCGGGGCGTCCGGCAAGACTTGGATCATTAGATAAGGAACTAGCCTCGATCTTATCCAGCGGTAAGCCGAAGTGTTTTAGTATGCGCTGGCCCATTTCGAATCGGTTGAGTGTTTCGCTACCTGCCCAGTGAAAGATTCCATGTAGGTCTCGGCGTTCGGAGAGCTCTAGAAGTACCTCCGCGACATTGGACGCAGAGCAAGGCTGGCGAATTTCATCAGTAAAAAGTTTTGGCCGCTCACCCGAATGAATCGAAGCAATCAGCCTCTCATGTATACTGCGCTGACCGCTAGGACTATTCCCCATGAGAATGGGAATGCGAAGAACGATAGGATCTTCGGGATTATCCTTAAGCACGGCTTTTTCGGAGAAGAGCTTGGTGCGAGCATAAAGATTAGTTGGGTTGGGCATATCGGTCGATCGGTAGGGATTAGAATTCTGTCCGTCGAATACCATATCAGTGGAAAGATGAAGTAGGCGTGCTCCCAAATGTGTGGAGAGCTGCGCGAGTGTGCTGGGTAGGGAAACGTTGACCTTCTCAGCGAGTTTTGGGTTAGTTTCCACTAATATTGGGTCTGAGATAGCGGCGCAGTTCACTATCACGTCTGGCCATAGTTCGAGGCAAAGCGCTTTCAGGGGCTCAGCTTGAGTGATATCCATCTGGAGGACCCTTGAGAGTCCTCTAGCCTTGGGAAGGTTATTATTGTAGAGCGCAATGACGGAGTGTCCCCTTCGGACTGCGGCCATTGCATATGCGTTACCCAGTAGTCCTGATGCACCTGTAATTAGAATCTTCATAATACTTTAGTGAGTGTTTTGTTGCAATCACGCTAAAGCGAGGCAAGTTCAAAGCTTATTTTAATGAAATACGCTGAACTTGCGAATGCTGGTGTGCATCTACAACCGGTCTATGAGCCCGGAAAATCTATAGAGTCTGTCGCTCGGGAGCATGGGTTGAATCCTGCTCAAATAGCCAAGCTTGCCTCCAACGAAAATCCATATGGCCCTTCCCCGAAGGCGCTCGAGGCAGCACAGGTGGCAATAAAACAAGCGCATATATATCCCGACGGAGCCTGTCTGGAGCTACGTAGTGCGATTGCTAAAGTGCGCGCAATAGACAAAGGAGCAATTATCGTGGGTAATGGGTCCAATGAGATTATCGAGCTACTCGGACATGTATTCTTACGGCCTGGCCTAGAAGTAGTCATGGGTAGTCAAGCCTTTGTAGTTTACAAATTAGTTACGAAACTATTTGGAGCAACACCAGTTGAGGTTCCGATGTATAATTACGGCCATGATTTGAAAGCTATGCGCGCAGCGGTTACCTCGAATACGCGTCTCCTTTTTGTTGCAAGTCCAAATAATCCTACTGGTGTGGCGAATAAAGAAGCAGACTTAATTAGTCTTGCAGAGTCACTACCAGAGCACGTCATCCTCTGTTTGGACGAAGCCTATGCTGAATATGTGGAGACGGCCCCCAATCTATGTGCACTCATAAAGGCGGGAAGAAAAATTATTTGCTTACGTACTTTTTCCAAGATCTACGGTCTAGGCGGCTTGCGTATAGGATATGGATATGGAGATTTAGAACTCATTAGCTTACTGCAGCGTGTGAGGCAACCCTTCAACGTAAACTCTGCTGCGCAAGCAGCAGCGATCGCTTCATTGGAAGATCATGATTTCGTTAAACGCTGCATACTCGCAAACAATGAGGGCAGAAGACAACTAGCGGATGGCATGCATGCACTCGGCTTTACGACGGTAGGAGGTGAAGCGAATTTCGTCCTCTCTAATGTGGGGGATGGCAATTGGTTTTTCCTAGAATTACAAAAACGTGGGATCATAGTAAGGCCGTTAGCATCGTATGGTATGCTTGCCTACGTAAGAATCACTATTGGCACAGATTTGGAGAATAAAATCCTATTAGATGCCGCAAGTGAAGTGGCTAAAAGTAGGAAGGAAAATTTTTAAGATGTTAGATGTTTGGATACATTTTGGGATCTCGATGGCAGCTTTCATCCTATTACTTACCCTACACTCGTTTTTAGTCATGTGCGAGATCAGCATGGTTAAATTTCGCTATCGCAAGCCAAGTGAAGAGCAGTTAAGCGATATAAAGCAGTTACCTGGACTGGCAAAGTTGATCGATAAGAGTGACCAAACTGGAAGAGTCGTGCGCTTTAGTAAGACACTCTGCACCGTTGCAACTGGATTACTGCTTGTGCCTCTAGTTAAAAATTCTTTTCTTCTCTTCGGGGAAAGGACATTTCCGGATAGTTGGTTGATAGTGTTGCCAACTTTTGTTTTGGCGGTTTCGGTACATTTCTTTTTTGCAGAAATTTTTCCTCGTGGATTGGCTATGCGTGATGCCTCTATTGCTATACGTCGCTCATATCGAGTTCTACTATTTTTCCAGTTTCTAACTCTTCCCGTTATGCTTTTTTTAAGGGTGTTCAAGAGGAGACTCTACCAACGACTGGGGGTGGATGTTGATGATGAACTTAACCCTCTAGATGTAGATGTACAGATTCGTGCTATGGGAGAAGATAGTAGTCAAATCTCGGGAACATTGCGTAAGATAGTCGATCGAACCCTACAGATGCATGAGTTAGTGGTTCATGACATATTATTACCACGCAGTCAGGTAGTGATCTATGATTTAAATTTAGGTTTTGAAGAGAATTTAGAAGTAATGAAGGCGGCTGGCCACACCAGGTTTCCTCTTTGTCGTGGCGATCTAGACCAATGTTTGGGTCTCATCCACATAAAAGATATTTTTTGCTCTTCAGATTTAGCTACGGAGGCTGATTTAATGAAGCTGAAGCGAGAAGTTTCTATTTTTCCTTTAGAAATACCACTCGAGGAAGTCTTAGAGCGAATGCTAAGAGCTAAGTTTCATATGGCATTAGCTGTCGACAATTTTGGTGGCATCGTCGGGGTGATTACTCTTGAGAGTGTCTTGGAAGAACTCGTAGGAGAAATTCAAGATGAGTTTGATGCAGAAGAAAAGCAGATCGTGCCCATTAACGGTGACCGATTTCGTATCTCAGGCCTAACACTAATTCACGATATCGAGGAAACCCTTGAAATTGAGATTAACAGTGAGGAGGTTTCGACTTTTGGAGGACTCATCACTCGAGAGCTCGGGCATATTCCGAGGCGTGGTGAGCGTTTAAGCTGTCACGGTATGGACATTATAGTCTATGAGGTCGATGACCGAAGAGTCATAGCAGCCTTGGTTAGAGTAATTGGATCTCGAGCTTAGTAAGCTAGAACTGGACTGCTTGGGAGCGTTCCCTAAGAATTGATCCGAGTTGGAACAATAAGCTCTCACGATTTTCAGCAAAAATATAACGGTCGCTCCCTAGCTTTTTGTAGGCCTCAGATAAGAGAATAGTGTCCGGTCTGCGCATAAGTAAATATCGCGTGAGGAGATCATATAAATCTTCAGTATTACCTGACGCTAAATTAGAGCGGATTAACTCGGAGAGTATAGCCTGGCTGGAAGGGGATCTCTGATACGCGATTGATAGGATTTTTCGGGATTGATGATGTTGGCTTATGTTTGTAAAGCGTTTAGCCACTGCAATATAAGTTTCCTGTCGAGATGGTTCATTTAAAAAATCTTCAAGATATATTTCGCCTAAATCAGGGCGCCTTATTCCGTAAGAAGCAACGGCACGTAGTGCATTAAAAATGCCCCATTTTTGAGTGATCCAATCAGGGCGCTCATTGAGTAGCTCTTCGGAAAAATCAAGAGCGCCTTGAAAATCTTTGTCTACTAGGTGTGACTCAATTAATAGCAGAGCAAACGCATCAATATTTAACTCATTTTCTAGAGACTCCTCGTATGAGCGACGAGCCAAGGCGATGTTACCCGTTTCAGCTGCAAAGTTAGCCAATATTTGTAAGGCAGGCTCATCTTCTTTAAATTGCTTTAGCATTAACTGGGCTTCGCGCTGTACGAGTTCGTCTTCACCGGACTTTTCGTATATATAAAGTAATTCTACACGGGCAGCCGCACTAAGCGGATTACTCACATTTCGGAGCATCGCGTATCGGCGCGCTTTATCTAGCTCACCCGATTCGCGGTAATAGCGACTTAGTTTCATTAGTAGAGGTTCGGAGCCTGGAAATCGGACGACTGATTGCTCTAGCTTTGATAAAGCAGCGATGCGGTTACCGCGGTCCCAGCTAATTTGAGCAGAAAGTAGTATGCCATCTACGGCTTCAATTAGTTTATAATTGATCAGATAGTCATCTGCACGATCATAGTTACCGCGCAGATAGTTCGCATTGGCTGCCCCGAAAGCCAGCGTGCGATTTATGTCATTTAGATCTGGTTCATTTGGTAGATATTTATCTCCTATAGTTTGAATTGCTTCATCCATCTGGTAGCGAAGCAGCAGACGTAGCGTTTGTTGTATGTATTCTACGTCTTCTATCCCACCTAAGTCCAAACCTTTGATTAGTAGATCAGCGGCTACATCATGACGCTTAAGAGCAAATTCGTAGAATTCAGATAAAACTCGACGGCCCTCAAGATTAGAAGGCGCTCGACTTACACCTAGGCGCAATAAACGCAGTGCGACTGGATAGTTCTTATCTTCCACTGCAGCCAGACCTTTTTTAACGTGATAGTTACCCATTTCGACTCGATGATCGGCGAGGCCAAAAGGGAGCAATGTAAGCATTTTAGAATAAGAAACTTCATTAAATTCTTTGTTATACTTGAAGTGGAAGTAGAAGGCACCAGCCATAGAAAACCAGCCTAGGAGACCAACTATTATCATGCTGGCAAGTAAGCGGCCCCAGCAGATGGCAATTTTAATGCGGCCATCTACACCGAAATGTTGCACAGCAAAGCCGTAAAGAATTTTTTTTTCGCGTGACATGGTTCTATCTTAAGTCGTTTACCTATTCTGAAGTTGCATCAAATTGCAACACGTTTAAATTTTATTAATATTATAAGTGTATTCTATACAATATGTAATTAAATCAAGCATTACTATATAGTACGTTTGTAGATTCTTTTTAGTTGCATTTGTTACTTCTGAATAGTTAGTAATAGATATGTATTTTTGTATACTAATTTGTTAACAAATGCTCCTCTAAGATACTGTAAATACTCCTTACAAAACAAAAAATGTTTTCGCATTATTTAAATAAACACAGACGCACACGAGAATTAGCGCTAATTATTGCTAATATATTTACTTTGAGTCTTTTACAGGCATCTCCTCTTATTTCAATAGGAGATAACGCAGAAATTTACTTTGATGGCAGTTCCACCGCTCGCTGGACCTCTAATGTCTTCCTCACTGACAAAAATGAAGTAGATGACTTTCTCTACTTATTATCCCCAGGCTTTGAATTTAATTTAGGGCGGGACTCTTCTAATGCGGATCTTAGCATTCTAACTCGTTATGATATTATACGGTATAATGATCTTGCGGAGTTAGATGTGGAGCTCTTGCACGTAAAACTACGTGGTGCTTACAAATCAAGCCGCCTTGAGCTAACCGTGTCGGCTAGTTACGATGAGCAGAAATCGAACTCAGGTGACATCCAAATTATAGACGATCTTATAGAGAGTACTCTAAAAAATAGGGAAGTTAAAGGCGAGTACCAGCTTTCCCCTAAGTTTAGTTTCGGCGCTGGTGCTAATTACTTTGAAACAGAATATACGGGAGTCTTTGAGGGGGTTTTGACAGATCAAATCAGAGAAAGTTTACCTTTAGATATTTATTATGAGATAAGTCCAAAACTGGATTTAAGCCTTGGCTACAAATACACAGATACCGAAATAGGCGCACTAAAACCTACAGCGACCGGTGATTTCGTCGTAGAGCCTTCCTCTGGTTTAATCATTCCAATTAATCTTGAAAGGAATGCTTACAATAGAGAAAGACATTTCTTTAATATAGGTGCTCGAGGTAGTCTGCTTCCCAAACTGACTGGTTACTTTAAGCTTGGTTATAGTAAAAGAGAATCAGGAACACGCTCAAGTAGTAGAGTGCTTGATGGTGCGAATTTAGAATCTATTGTAACTAATTTTAGTGAGGAAACAACTTTAGGCGTGGATGCCGATTTGTACTGGCTGATGACTCCTAAGCTATCAACGCGTTTCGGACTCTCTCGCGATTTTGGCTTAGGTAGTGACGGTGCACCTACTAGAGAGAGTTCGGTAAGTACCTCTACTAATCTTTCCTTGAGTAATAATTGGACAGCAAGCGCTAACCTAATGTACACGCAGCGTGATTACACTCGCCGAGATCGGGAAGACGACAAGTATTCTGCAGGTATACGTGTATTTTACTTGCCGAATAGGTTTTGGCAATTCAGCGGAGGGTATAATTTCACCGATAGCGAGTCAACGGGCGATGATGCTGGTAATAGTTATGACGCTCATATGGTCGATTTTAATGCGTCACTGAGGTACTGATTCTCATAATCTTTACTTAATAAGTGGGTTGTAAAATACCTACTTCAAGGCTTTTTTAAGTTATGAAACTTTTTCAAACATCACTAGCGAGTATTCTATTTATACTGTGTAGCTTTGCTAATGCTCAGGATATGAGTTCCTCAGTCTCAGGATCTAGCGGCAGTCCCAATAATCAAAACTACTCTTCCTCATCTAACGGTTCTAGCGGAATTGGTATAGTTGTAGGGGAAAATTATATCCTAAAACCATCGGACGTTATTTCCGTAGAAGTCTACCAAGAGGGTGATCTAGAAAAGTCTGTCCGTGTTGAAGGTGACGGATCTGTAGCACTTGCTTTGATAGGAAAGGTAAAAGTTGCAGGTATGACCGTTGCCGAGGCTCAATCGCTGATTACAGATTTGTATAATCGCGACTACATCGTGGACCCCCAAGTTTCACTTTTAGTGGTTCAGTTTTCTCCCAAGATAATCCATATTCTCGGGTCCGTTAACAGTCCAGGCGTAGTTGAAATTCCTCCAGATCGCGATCTTTCTCTTACGGAAGCGATTGCTGGTGTGCGTGGAGTTAGTCGACTTGGAAATCCTAAATCAGTTACCATTAAAAGGGTCGACTCGGACGGTAGGGCTCGGCAGATGGAAGTTAATTTTAGCCGTATAGTTTCTGACCCGAATGTGAAGGATATTATTTTACAAGAAGGTGACACCGTATGGGTCCCTGAGCGTATAATATAATTGATATAAATACCCGAGATGAAGAATGATTATGTAAGAGGCGGGCAAGACCCTAATACTGGAGGCTATGGGGGCTACGGTAGTGGAGGCTATGGGGGCTACGGTAGTGGAGGCTATGGTGCTTACGGCAGCGGCAGTTACGGTAGCTATGGCTATGGCTATGGCTATGGTGGTGGTGGCGGTGGTGGTGGCCCCACACGCTCGTTCAAAGACTATGTGCAAATTTTCCAGGAGCGTATATGGTACTTGTTAGTAGCATTTTTCATCATCTTTTCAGGCTCTATTCTCTATACATTTAATAAGACTAAGGTCTACACCGCGGTCGCACAGGTACAGCTATTTCGAGATGATAGTTCCGCCCTAGGTAATACTGTCGAAATGGAACAGAACCAGATTCGTACGGCTGAAGACTTAAATACGCAGATTAGTTTACTTGAAAGTATAACAATCATTCAGGCCGTAGAGCAACGCATGCAAGAGGATCTGCGCGCGCGCTTTATGGCACCCTACGCAGACGCCTTTAGTTTAAGTGGACCTTTGACTCCGACTGAGATCTTAATGCGTAATCGTAAAATACAGCCACGGCGTATGAGTTTAATGATAGGTGTCGCTTTTTCGCACCCAGATCCAATGATAGCAGCTGAAATAGCTAATTTCTTCGCGAATGAGTTTATAGACTATAATTTAAAACTTAATATCGATGCTTCGATGAAGGCGGTTGAAGACCTTCGAATTCGCGCTGATCAGCAGAAAGATCGAGTCGAAGAGTTAGATCTTAAATTGTCTGAATATCGTGAGGCAAACAATGCAGTTTCTTTGGATAATCAAGAAAACATAGCAGGAGTACAATTGGCTAGGTTAAATGAAATAAAACTTACGAATAAAAATATTTATGATCAGTTAGAGACTAAGTGGAATTTGATCGATTCTTATATGCGAGAGGGAAGAAATCTGTGGGAACTTTCTTTTGTAGCAGACCAGTTACGTGTGTCTGGCCTATTGGAACGTATTTCTAGCACGCGTATTCAGATATCTTCACTTAGTAAGCGCTACCGTGAAAAGCACCCTGCTATGATTCAAGTTCTGCAAACACTTCAGGAAGCGGAACTAGAATTAGAAAACGCAGTCAAAAACGCTGTTGATAAAACCTACGCAGGCTTTACGGAAGCTAAAAGTAATTTCGAAGTATCTAGCAGACGCTTGGCTGAGAAAGAAAAAGAACTCATTGACCTAAGTAAGACTCGAGTGGAATACAGCTCACTTCTTCGTGATCTAGAAGTGCAGCATAATTTCTTTAATGCACTAAATCAGCGCATGACCACCGAAAAAGCTCAGGTAAATCTTAAAAATCCGAATGCACGAGTCGTGGACCAAGCATTTCCTCCTCCCGAGGACCAGCCTTCATCCCCGAACATTGTGATGAATCTAGCAGCAGGTTTTTTTGGGGGTATTGCAACAGGGTTTGGTCTTATTTTTGTTATCGCATTTATGGACGACCGAGTAAAAAGCGCTTTCGATATCGAAGGTACGATCGGCTTGCCACTTCTAGGTGTGATTCCTCGTATTAAAAAGCTAGACGCAGAAAGTAAGGCCCAAGCGGTAGCCTCTAATGTAGACCGACATGTAACAGAAACTTTTCGCACGATCTATTCTGCGATTAAGCTAAATGAAGGTAGTAAAAACGCAAAGATCATACTATCAACCAGTACAGTGCCTGCCGAAGGTAAATCTTTTGTCAGTACGAATCTAGGGCTGACATTTGCGAGTCACGGCGAAAAAACACTGCTAGTTGACGCCGATCTTCGTTTGCCTAGTATAGCCCGTACTCTTCAATTGGAAAACGAAGAAGGTGTGATAGACCATGTTGAAAATGATGCTACTTTAGACGATTTGATTATCAAAGATGTTTACCCTAATATCGATGTATTGCCATCAGGAGGGAAATCAAAAAGTCCGACCCAAGTATTGGGTAGTGCTAAATTTGAAACTATGTTTTCAGAACTTCGTGAGCGCTACGATCGTATCGTGGTCGATTCTCCGCCATTAGCTGCTGTTAGTGACGCGCTGAATTTATTAAAATTAGTAGATGGTGTCGTCTACGTAATTAAGTATAATACAGTTAAGCGCAGAACTGCATCGATTAATGTGAGGCGCTTGTGGGAGTCAGATACACCTGTTTTTGGGGCGCTCCTCAATAATATTACTAGCGCACACAGTAGTTACTACTACTCCCAATACTCAGATAAGGCTTACAGAGATTATTACATAAGCCGTGATGAGGACGAAGACTTAGAAGAAGGAATTTCTGGATAGATGAATAATTTTAGATCTTTTATTTCCCTAGTAGTAGAACAACAGTAATAGCTAGTGCGATACGGTACCAAGCAAAGATCACGAGGCCGTTTTTACTCAAGTAATTCACAAACCACTTTACAGCTAAGACTGCGGATATAAATGCAACTAAGCACCCCAATAAGACTGGGCGTATTTCAAGTGCTTTTATCATGTATTCTCCGTCGCTGTAAATTTTGTATCCAGATGCCGCGGATAAAGTGATCAGTCCTAATAGAAAGCTGAATTCTGCCGCATGTTTAGGGGAAAGACCGGCTATATAGCCACCTACGATAGTCGCCATAGATCGACTAGTACCTGGCCACATAGCTATACATTGGAAAAACCCAATCATGATAGATTGGCACTTAGTAAGGTCGTCTAAATTAGTGTACGTATCGGACTTAACGGATACCTTTTTATTATTTTTACGCCACCGCTCAACAAGTAACATTACTAAAGCACCCACTACTAATGCTCCTGCGACTGCCTTAGTGTTATCACCTAATTTTGCTTCGATTAAATCGTTTAGCAATAAGCCTAATAAAGCAGCTGGCAAGAAAGCACAAATTAAATTAACTGCTAACTTACGACCACTAGGGTTTCTGCCCACACAGCCTAAAGCAATTTGCAGAATCGTTTTCCAGTAAAGTATAATGACAGCTGATATAGCACCTGCTTGTATGACGATGACATATGCATAGGACGCTTCTCCTATTGTGTAAGGTCGAGCTGCCGAATCGGCTGATTCTTTTACCCATATATACTCACCTCTCTGGTCTCGAATTGGCGTATCGCCATCTAGACCAAGTTGCGAATTCATTAAAATAAGGTGTCCAGTAGAAGATACTGGCAAATATTCAGTAAGACCTTCTACTAGTCCTAGTAGGGTTGCATCAGTATAACTTAATTTAGTGGCTCTGGTGTCATCAATTTTAGTATCATTTGTGCTATCGGCCGTACTGATATTTACTATAATAATACTAATTAAAAAATATATTATGTGTCTACGGATATAGTAAATCATTGTTTAAATTTAACGAAATAAAGCATGATTGGAAGCCACAAAAAGTTATCCTAGCTAGGTTTTAATGTACATAGCTTAGATTATGCTTGTGAACAATGTGCGAAGCTTTTGCCTAAATGTTATATTATGTCACATATAGAAAGAATTACTAATATCGTAGCGAACGGGCAGAATCTCAGTAAAGAGCAGGCTGCAGAAGCAGCTGGTATCTTAGCTTCTGAATCGGTTAATGCAGTGGCTAAAGAGAAATTTCTTATCTCCCTCTCAGACAAAGGCGAAACTGCTATAGAGGTGGCCGCATTTGCGTCTAGTTTTCGCGAGATGGCAGTCGATCCTGGGCTATCAGAATGGGCACCAAACGCGATTGATGTGTGCGGTACAGGAGGCGATGGATCTAGCACCTTTAATATTTCGACGACAGTCTCGTTTATATTGGCAGCAGCGGGAGTACCTGTTTTTAAGCATGGGAATCGATCTATTACTTCAAATTGTGGTAGTGCAGATTTAATCGAGGCGATTGGCATACAGTTGGATGCCCCGCAGACTAAGCTGCATGCATCTTTAGAAGAGCTTAATTTCTGTTTCTTTTTTGCTCCAGCTTTCCACCCAGCCTTCAAGGAGATTATGCCAGTAAGAAGAGCTTTGGCGCAGTCAGGACGTCGTACTATTTTTAACTTATTGGGTCCCCTTATTAACCCTGGACGCCCTGCTTACCAACTCATGGGCGTCTATGAAGAAGGGTGGGTAGAGCCGATCGCTGACGCGCTAGATTCGATGGGACTCAAGGCGGGCTTAGTTGCGCATTGCACTACAGGCGAAGATCAGGTATTAGACGAACTAAGCTGTGCTGGGAGAAATTATATTGCTGGCTTCGGTAGTTTAATTAACCTTCGCGGCGAATTGGCTATTGCTCGTCAGGCAGGGCTCTCAAAATGTGATCTTAATTCTTTAAAAGGTGGAGATGTGAATGAAAATATTAGAATTTTAAATGCAATATTCGATGGATCTTCCTCAGGGGTCTCTCAAGGATTATTGGATAGTATTCTCATGAATGCCGGTGCTGCATTTTGGGTCGCTGGGTGTACTAATGATCTCGATAGCGGGGTGCAAAAAGCTCGAGAGGTCATCGATTCAGGTACTGCCAGAGATTGGCTACAATCCGCACGTGCATTTTATGCGTAAATTTATTTCCTAACATGACAAAATATTTCGGTACAGATGGCATTCGAGGTACGTTCGGTGATCCTCTAATGTGTCCTGATTTTGCTTTTCGATTGGGCGGGGCTATTGGCAATTTTTTAAAAAGAGTACGACCAAAGAAGTCGCATTGCGTTATAATTGGAAGAGATACACGTTCGAGTGGCGTCGCGCTGTCCGATGCCTTGATTGCAGGTTTAACCCGTCATGGGGTATGCATTTACTATGCAGATATTTTGCCTACGCCGGCAATAGCTAGATCCATTATAGATAAGCAGGCCGACTTCGGTATTATAGTGACAGCATCTCACAATCCCTCCTGTGATAATGGAATAAAATTATTCGATTACCGTGGTTATAAATTAAGTAATAATGAGGAAACTCTCATTGAGTCCATCTTGGATAGAGAGGAGTCATCCACTACGGGTTCATCCACTAAAAATTTTCGTCCTATTGACGCATGCACATCATACATAAAGAACCTTCGATCTTTTATAAGCCCGAATTCTCTGAGTGATTGGCATATAGTACTAGATTTAGCGAATGGCGCTACCTTTGAGACTACACCCGCAGTATTTCTTAACTCAGGCGCATCGCTCCATATAATTGGTAATCATCCTAATGGCGAGAATATTAATGACGGTTTTGGCAGTGAGTGCCCAGAGCT
>CABXXS010000025.1 GCA_902516225.1 Puniceicoccaceae bacterium
CTGCGAATGAATGAGCTGTCCATAGGACAGAAAAGATTAGTGTGCGAAGGTACATTTTGTTTAGCCTAATGATTTTTCTTAAGATTTTACAATTAATTCAAAACATTCAGATGGCTATTCGGCAGAAAGTGCTTCTTTAGCTATTCGTGTTAGTTCACCTATACTGCTTATTTGTGGGGCTGCGCCGCGGGCCATCTGCTCCTTGCCGCCTCCTTTACCTCCCGCTATTGGAGCCAGTTCTTGGATCAATTTACCAGCGTTTTGATCGCTGTTAGTGCCAGAAAAAGCACCGAGATGAAGTTTATTCCCATCATTTATAATACAAAATGCGGCGTTAGCAAACTGCCGACTTTTTAAAGAATTTAGTAATTCTTGTAGTAGGGCGGGTGGACCATCGTGGGTAATGACAAGATTTCGAGACAAGTCGAGTGTATCGATGAGCGCAGTGGCTAACTCCGTAGCCCCAGCGAACTGTGCTTTCTTTAGTGTCTTATCGGCATCGGCAACGGCAGCCTTTAGCCCTTCGCTGTGCTCAAGTATATTTTTAAAGACGCAGTTGCGTTGTTCAAAGGAGCCTTCTTCTAACATGACGGTGTTAAAGTTGGGAAATTCCGGAAATGATACGGGTTCAGAATCTAGGGCTCTTAGTTGCTCGCTGATTGCATCTAACCTAGTGTGCGATTCTTCAGACTCTTTTTTTGCTTTTTCAATGGACTCGTACATCCATTCGCAAGCGGCGGCGCCACAAACTGCCTCGATTCGGCGTATGCCTGAAGCAATGGCACCCTCTGATTTGATCTTAAATAAACCAATATCACTGGTCTTACGTACGTGAGTGCCACCGCAGAGCTCCATTGAGTATCCGTCAAGCTTGCCGCTTTCCCCACCGATTTGAACAACGCGTACTTGTTCGCCGTATTTATCGCCAAAGAATTGTTGAATATCTTTACGCTCTTTGATCTGTGCATGCGCAACCTCCGACCAACTCACAGGTACATCAGCTTCAATGCAGGCGTTGACCTTAGACTCAAGCATGTCGATTTGATCCTGATTGAGTGCTCCAGAATTAAAGTCGAAGCGCATGCGAGTTGGGCTGACCATCGAGCCTTGTTGTGTAGCGTCTTTTGAAACTATTTCATGAAGAGCCCAGTGCAGCAGGTGTGTCGCACTATGATGCGCTTCGATGAGACTACGACGATCTGAGTCGATGGTAAGTGTGACCTTATCGCCGTTAGAAATTTGGGCATCAATAGGCACTCTGTGTGCACGAGCTGATCCGATTTGTTGTACAGAGCTAACGGGGTAAATAGTCTCGTTAACATGTAGCGCTCCTAGGTCACCTAGTTGACCGCCCATTTCGGCATAAAATGGCGTGCGATCGGTAATTACTAGTAAGGCGTCGTCTTGTTTGTGGACTTCAAGAACGATTGCAGTGCTCTTGTCTTCATTAAATCCTATAAACTCAGTGACCGCTTCGGTAGCTATGTCCGTAGCACGAATAAGCTCTTGTGAGTGTGCTGATCGCGCTCGATCGCGCTGCGCTTGCATGTGTTTGTCAAAGGTGATCCTATCAACATTGATTCCCCTTTCAGAGCAGAGCAACTCGGTGAGGTCGATTGGGAAGCCGTAGGTGTCATAAAGCTTAAACGCAAACTCTCCGCATAACTGAGTCTTCCCATCAGCAATTTCCTGCTCAAACATAGCTAGCCCGCGGTCGAGTGTTTCGTTAAAACTGGCTTCTTCGCGCAGGAGGGTCTCTTTGATCGCATCCGAGCGATTTTTTAGTTCTGGGAATACGCAGCTGTATTCTTCTACCAAGGTATCGACTATTTTAGGTAAGAAAGTCTGCTGACTGGAAAAGCCAAGAGTACGGCCATAACGGACCGCACGACGCAAAATACGGCGAAGCACGTAATTGCGCCCATTATTACCAGGGAGGATGCCATCTGCTATAGAAAAGGTAAGCGTTCTAATATGGTCAGCGATCACTCGAAAGGCGACTGCCTCCTTTATTTCGGCAGATATCTGCGACTTGTCACTATCAACAGAAGCGGGATAAATATCTTTATAAGTCTTACCGCTGAGTTTCTCAAGTGTCCGAAAAATCGGTTGGAACACGTCTGTTGCGTAGTTGGTAGGCTTTTTCGAGAAGTCACTTAAGCCCCCAGTGTTTTGGATCAGCGAACAGGCGCGCTCAAAACCCATACCAGTATCTACGTGTTTCGATGGGAGGTCGCGGAAGCTACCGTCGGATTCAGCATTATACTGAATAAAGACTAGGTTCCATATCTCTATGCAGAGGTCGGAGTCCATATTAACTAGCCTTCCTTCGCTATCGCCATTTGGAGTGAGATCGACATGTAATTCGGAGCAGGGACCACAGGGCCCAGTCTCGCCCATCATCCAGAAGTTATCCTTCACATTTCCATTAATAATATGCTTCTTTGGGTCGAGTCCCGCTTTCGAAAAGAGTGTCGCCCATAAGTCGTATGCTTCTTGGTCAAATTCAGAGGGATCGCCTTTGCTTGGCGCGTATACCGTGGCATAGAGCCTGTTAGCTGGCACGCCCCAAACTTCAACAATCAGCTCCCAGCCCCACTCTATAGCCTCTTTCTTGAAATAGTCACCGAATGACCAGTTGCCGAGCATTTCAAAGAAAGTGTGGTGGTAAGTATCATAGCCTACGTCTTCGAGGTCGTTATGCTTTCCTCCTGCACGTATGCACTTTTGAGTATCGGCCGCTCTTGCAGGTGAGTAGGGTGCTTTCTCGGTGCCTAGAAAGTAGGGCACAAACTGGTTCATACCTGCGTTAGTGAAAAGCAGGCCGGGCGACTGTGGCATGAGCGAAGCTGAGGGCACAACGCTGTGTTGCTTCGATTTAAAGAAGTTTAGAAAAGAACTTCTAATTTCCGCGGAAGTCATAAGTAGCTAAGTACGGCTTTACCCATAGCTTTTGTACCTATAGGGTCGAGACCGAAAGCGATATCACCGGTGCGATTGCCACTAGTAACAGCTTTTTCTACGGCTGTTTCGATTGCAGTGGCGGCTTCTAGTTGGCCGAAACTATAACGGAGCATCATAGCAACGGATAGAATCTGCGCACAGGGATTAGCAATACCTTGTCCCGCGATATCTGGGGCGGTACCCCCTGAGGGCTCATAGAGGCCAAAGGGGAGGCCTAGACTATTCTTCTGTGCGCCTAGGCTTGCATAGCAGCATTATCTACATACATGTGGCTGAGTTCGATCTCAGGTGCGTGCTTGGCGAAATAAGCGGTCACGACCTTGCGCCAGAGGACCGAAGTTTCTAGAACATTTGCCTTATCTACAGAGCAGACTCGATTTCCACGTGCCCTAGCTGTATCGATAGCAACCTCAGAGATACGTTCGATTTCACTGGTTTTATAAACCATAGTGTCGATGGCTTGCTCTTCCCCGTTTTCCAAAGTGTAGGTCGATTTTGGTTGTCCAAAGTAGATGCCGCCAGTGAGTTCGCGTATACAAACAATATCGATACCATTTGGGATACGCTCCTTTTTTAGCGGGGAAGCGTCGGTTAGTTCAGGATACAGTAGTCCAGGACGGACGTTGGCGTAGAGAGAGAATGCCTTCCGAATTGGTAGCAAAGCGGCCCGCTCTGGTTGCTCTTTTGGGGGGAGCGACTCCCACTTCGGGCCGCCAACAGACCCGAAGAGAATCGCTTCTGAGACTTCGCAAACTTGCTTAGTCGAGTCGGGGAATGCTGTGCCGTGGTTATCAATAGCAATTCCTCCGATATCGGCATTCTCGTAATCGAGAGTGAAGCTAAACTTTTCGCCCGCCGATTTGAGTACGTCAAGCGCAACTTCCATCACTTCGGGGCCTATACCATCACCTGGCAGAACTGCAAATTTGAGAGTTTTCATAGATTTTTAGAAAAGCAAAATTAAACTGTGTTAACCACTGAGCGCATCAAGACTTTTCGGCATTTTGAGCTCTCTAAAAATTACTTTTACCAGATCTTTAATAGAGGACTCTGAAAAAATGGCTTGTCCACTAAAAAGGCTCAGATAGCGTGACATTCCCCTTAGGCGTAATGCCTACTTATTACCACAACTAACATACACTATGAAGAAAATACTTCGTTTATCGGCTCTTCTGTTAGCATTTATGCTCCCAGGACTGCTTTTCGCTCAAGATGCTAATTTAGCTGACGCTGTTACGACAACTGCAGAAGCTCTCGAGGAAGTCGCTTCGATTGATACTGGGAACACAGCGTGGATGCTCACCGCTACGGTTTTAGTACTCTTTATGACGCTTCCTGGCCTAGCCCTATTTTATGGAGGTCTAGTACGTTCACAAAATGTGCTCTCTGTGTTGATGCATTGTTTTGCAATTGCTTGTCTGGCTTCTGTCTTATGGATCGCGGTTCTTTACACCATGGCATTTGCACCTGGTACTGGATCTTGGGTCGGTAGCTTGGAGCATATCGGTCTGAAGGGTATATCTATAGATAGTATGCAGGGGGATTTCCCAGAAACAATTTTTATCATGTTTCAAATGACATTCGCTATTATTACGCCTGGATTGATTGTCGGAGCGTTCGTTGAGCGTATGAAATTTACTGCTATTTTACTTTTTACTGCACTTTGGCTGATTCTAGTGTACGCTCCTGTTACCTACTGGGTTTGGGGGGGGTGGTTGGCTCTTTGAAAAGGGTGTAATCGACCTTGCAGGTGGTATTGTGGTACACGCTACTGCTGGGATCTCCGCGCTGCTGCTTGCCAAGATGCTAGGGCCGCGTGATGGATTTCCAAACAAACTTCATATGCCTCACCACCCGGCGATGGTTATGATTGGCGCATCCATGCTCTGGGTTGGATGGTTTGGATTTAATGCCGGTAGCCAATTAGCTGCCAATGGAAATGCGGGCATGACTATGTTGGTCACCCACATCTCTGCTGCAGTAGCTAGTCTGACGTGGATGACGCTTGAATGGCGCATCAACGGTAAGCCTGGCCTAGTGGGCATTGTCACAGGCATGGTTGCTGGTCTAGCTACTATTACCCCTGCCTCTGGGCACGTCGGACCTCTCGGGGCGGTTTGCCTCGGACTACTAGCGGGTATTGTTTGTTACTTCGCATGCGGAATCGTTAAGAATAAGTTGAAGATTGACGACTCTCTTGATGTTTTTGCTGTGCACGGGGTAGGTGGAATTATGGGTACCACTTTAGTGGCGGTTTTTGGAACCGCTGCTTTCGGTGGAACTGGAGTCGAAAATGTACTTGAGCAACTCGGCGTCCAAATAACCGGCATTGGTGTGGTTGTTCTTTGGTCTGCAGTAGCTACATTCATTATTGTAATGATATGCAAATGTACCACTGGTTTGCGTGTTGCGCAAGAGGATGAACACTCGGGACTAGATCAATCTGAGCATGGTGAGACTTCTTACCAATTCGAATAGTACAGGATTAATGCATTAAATTATTATGAAACTTATAAAAGCAATTATTAAACCGTTCAAAATCGATGATGTTAAAGAGGCACTCTCCGAGGTTGGAGTGGAAGGCCTTACTGTAAGCGAAGTTAAAGGCTTTGGGCGTCAAAAAGGCCATACTGAGATCTACCGGGGAAGCGAATACACGGTCGATTTCCTTCCTAAGTCTATGATCGAGACTGTGGTCGAGGACGATGTTGTGGAAAAAGCAGTCTCAGCAATTGTTAATACAGCAAAGACGGGAAAAATTGGAGACGGGAAAGTATTCGTTTTGCCGATAGAAAGTGCGGTACGTATTCGTACTGGGGAGACCGATAGCGAGGCTCTTTAAAAAGATAGCTATATATTCTACAAGCGGGCACCCTTTAAAAGGTGTCCGCTTTTTTTGGCCTGAATATTCTTCTTTAATGTAAAAACCATTTACTAAGTCTTCGTAATCTATAACACTTTATCTATGCCTAAGAAAAAAATCGTAAAAAAGCCTGCTCTCAAAAAACTACATCTACTGAGGCTCCTGAGTTTCTTGTTGATCTGCTGAATGCTCGCTCCCCTACAGGTGCAGAATATGAAGCTCAAGAAGTCGTCGACCGATATGTTGAGCAAGAAGTTGACCTCTATCGACGTGATACTATGGGTAACCGCTTTGCCACAGTGAATCCTAAAGGTGATCCGAAGCTCCTACTGGCGGGACATATCGACGAACTCGGCCTAATTGTCACATACATTAACGCTCAGGGCTTCCTCTACTTCGATACATTAGGGGGCCACGATCATTCTATGATATCTGGTCGTCGCGTATCCATCCTCACTAAGGATGGCATCGTTAAGGGGATTACTGGCAAACGTGCGATTCATTTAATGAGCCCCGAAGATCGTAAGAGAGTGCCTAAGACACACGAGATTTGGATTGATATTGGGGTGAAGACTCGTGAGGAGGCGGAAAAGTTCGTTGGTATTGGCGATGCTGCGGTCTACGACCAAAGTTTTGAATTGATTCGTGGTAGTATCGGTGTGGCGCGAGCTTTTGACGATAAAGCTGGCGCTTATGCTGTGCTAGAAGCTGCGCGTCGTTTGACTAAGTATAAGCTAGAAGCTCGTGTGACCGCAGCTGCTACCACCCAAGAGGAGATTGGGACACGTGGCGCCATAACGGCTGCTTTCTCTGAGAACCCTGATTTCGCCATCGCTGTAGACGTCGGTCATGCTACGGACTCTCCTGATTGCGATGAGCGTAAATACGGTAGCTTTAAACAGGGTGGTGGGCCAATTGTTTGCCGAGGTCCTAATATTAATCCTATTATATATGAGCGTATCATAAGTGCGGCTAAAAAAGGTAAGATTCCATATCAAGTCGAAGCGGATTCTCGCCCAACAGGCACAGATGCGCGTGCAATTCAAGTTGCCCAGTCAGGCGTCGCCACCGGGCTTCTTTCGATTCCTCTTCGCTATATGCATACGCCCAGTGAGATGGTCGACCTACAAGACATAGAACACACAGTTGAACTACTTGTCGCAGTAGCACGTTCGTTTAAGAAGGGCGACCGAGGCATTTGGTAGGTAAGCCCTAATACGAGGTCAGATTGCTTATACTATTAAACTAAGAAAGAGAAACTTTGATTATTCTCTGAGTTTTAGCCTTTGTAAATACGCAGTAGAGCTCCGGCAATTTCAGAGGGATTACGAGCGATCGATACACCGGCATCTTCCATAGCAGAAAATTTAGCCTCGGCTGTACCGGCACCACTAGCAGAAACAATCGCTCCAGCGTGACCCATTGTTCGTCCCTTGGGCGCGGAGGCACCTGCTATGAAGCCCGCGACTGGTTTTTTTACGTTTTCCTTTATGTAAGCACAGGCTTCTTCTTCAGCGCTACCACCAATTTCGCCAATCATAATAATGGCGTCGGTATCAGGGTCTTCATTGAGCATGCGCACCGCATCAAGTTGTGATGTACCATTGATGGGGTCGCCACCGATACCGATACATGTAGATTGTCCGTGGCCACTTTGGGTGAGCTGCCAAACGGCCTCATAAGTGAGTGTACCGGAGCGGGAAATTACGCCAACGCGTCCAGGTTTGTGAATGTAGCCTGGCATAATGCCAATTTTACATTCGCCGGGCGTGATAATTCCTGGGCAGTTCGGGCCGATCAGACGAGTCTTAGTGCTTTTAGCATCGAGACGATTTCGGACCTCCGCCATATCGCGAACTGGAACTCCCTCTGTGATGCAAATGACAAGGGGTATTTCCGCATCTATTGCTTCAAGGATGGAGTCGGCTGCGAAGGCAGGTGGTACGTAGATAACAGACGCATTAGCTCCGTGTTCATTGACAGCTTCTTTTAAGGTGTTGCATACGGGTATAGTGTTCTCCCAAAGCTGCCCACCTTTACCTGGCGTGACACCTGCGACCACATTGGTCCCGTATTCCACGCATTGTTGCGTATGGAAGGTTCCTGTCTTTCCAGTAATTCCTTGAACAACAAGCCGAGTGTTTTTATTAACGAGGATACTCATAAAATGTATTATTTGCTCTGATTCTTATTTGCGACTTACGTCGTGGATTTAACTTTTTGGACGACAATCTCAGCAGCTTCTGAAAGGCTGTCTGCGGGGGTCAGTGCCACATCACTCTCGCGTAAGATTTTTTTACCAGCTTCCACATTGGTGCCTTCTAATCGAACGACCAGAGGTACGGTTATATCCACATTCTTAGCGGCTGCTACTATACCGCGAGCAATTACATCGCACTGCATGATACCACCAAAAATATTAACGAGAATACCCCTCACATTAGGATCAGAGAGAATGATTTTAAAAGCAGCCGTGACTTGATCTTCATTCGCGCCCCCTCCAACATCGAGGAAATTGGCAGGAGATCCCCCAAAGCTTTGTATAATGTCCATCGTTGCCATAGCTAAACCGGCGCCGTTTACCATACATGCGATATCGCCATCGAGTGCAATGTAAGCCAAGTCGTTATTTGAAGCTTCAATTTCTTTAGGGTCTTCTTCGTTAAGATCCCTTAGACTATGTATGTCAGGGTGTTTAAAGAGGGCGTTGCCGTCGAAGGATACTTTAGCGTCCAGCGCAAGTAGCTTCCCTTGCTTGGTTTTGACTAGAGGGTTGATCTCAACGAGCATTGCATTCTTTTCCCAATACATTTTGTAGAGGCCAGTCAAAATACGTGAAAATTGCTTCACTTGTTCGCCCTCAAAGCCTAGTGCGAAAGCGACGCTACGGCAGTGATGACTGCGAAGCCCCATAGTTGGTGAGATAGGCAGACGAATTAGCTTCTCTGGGGTAGCATCTGCCACGGCTTCAATATCCACGCCTCCTTCGGTCGATGCTATGATCATGGATTGGGCACTCTCACGGTCGAGAACTATAGCTAGATAATACTCATGTTCTATATCACAGGCCTCTGTAAAGTAGAGTGTCTGGACTTTTCGTCCCTTTGGCCCAGTCTGAGCGGTCACCAATGTATTGTTGAGCATTTGTTTTCCTGCCTTATGTGCTTCGTCGCTATTTTTAACTACTTTTACACCTCCCTTGTAGCCATCAGTAAAAGTTCCTTTACCACGCCCGCCTGCGTGGATTTGAGCCTTTACAACTATCATCTCCTCTCCGATGTCGGAGATGGCGCTTTGAATTTCTTTGGTGTTAGTCGCAGCGTAACCACGCGGTACTGGAACACCAAACTGTTCTAGTAGATTTTTGGCCTGATACTCGTGAATATTCATTATTTATCTTTTTTTAGGGACACAAAGCGTGTTTCAATGGCAAGTGATGAGATGCGGTGCAATCTCTTTTGAATTATTTTTTGTAAAATAAATTTTAGAGAGTACAGCCGCTGTGCGTCTCACAGTTTGGGCGTGCTACTAACCCTCGAATAGGCTCGTCGGGATAGCTTTGCTCGGCGCGACCCCCATCGATAAGATGGCGCTCACAGATGACATCCAAATCCATTTTTGACTTCGCTCTTCGCATATCATGGAGAAATTTACCTTCTTCATCTACACTCAGACCTACGAAGTTGAGAAACTTTTTCATGTGGTTGATATGATAGCGGTCCTTCCGATCTGAGTGGCTTGTCGCCAGAAATAAGTCTTCGATATAGACACGAACATCACCCAATGTGGGTTGAAAGACTGGCTTACCAGCAAAATGTTCCCTGAGCTGACGAAAAATCCATGGATTTCGGATACAAGACCGTCCTATCATTAGGCCGGCACTTCCCGTCTCGTTTAATACCCACTGAGCTTTATTTACAGAGGTTACGTTTCCATTAGCCAATACAGGGCAATCGAGGCGCTCTACAGCGCGCTTTATGTACTCGTAATGTACCTCACTTCGGTAGGCCTCTTTTACTGTTCGTGCATGGAGACTGAGTAAGTCGACCTTATGTTTAGTGATTAAATCTAAAATAGTATCAAAGTGTTCGTCACTGTCGAAGCCGATACGCATTTTTACAGTAAAGCGTCCTTTAACAGCCGCGCGTAAGCAGCCGAGTACTTCATCCACTTTGGAGGGCTGACGAAGAAGGCCGCCTCCGACATTTTTTTTATAAACTTTTGGTGCTGGGCACCCCATGTTCAGGTCGATGCCAGCGACAGGAAGTTGTTCGGATTCGATGGTTTGAACTGTGCGCTCTAAGTCAGGTAGACTCTCTCCTATTAGTTGGGCGAAGACTGGGCGTCCCGTACCGTTATGGTTAATGGAGTCGACGATATGCTGTTCCAATCTCGAATGCCCATGAACTCGGAAGTATTCAGTGAAGAGTAGATCTGGAGCTCCATATTTACCCAGTAAGCGCATAAAGGGTAGGGTAGTGACGTCTTGCATGGGTGCCAGAGCGGTCCATGGCTGGCCGGGTACAACTGTCTCTGGTATGGGCGTCATCTTAAGATTATGATTTAAATTATATCAAATAAGCCGTGTACGGCCACTCGCAGAGTGTTTGAGTTTTTAAATCTATACTATTATTATGATGTATAATCGATTCGCTATTAGGTAGAGCCTTGCTCGAGTATTCGTGCTAGGATTTCTGTCATATCGTCCACTGATTCGATCACAGAATTAGCAACATAGATTGGCTTACCCGATGCTAGTGCAAGTACGATTGAATCACTAGGTCTAGCGTCGAGTTCGATGATCTTATGTCCTAGCTCGTTTTCCATAGAAACGATTAACCGTGCATGAAATGTACCTTGGTCTACGTGATTTATGACTACTCGCTCTACTTCGGCGCAGAGGCCATCTAGCAATGTAAGCATAAGGTCATGGGTGAGTGGACGCTGAGCCTGTTCGCCATCAACAGCACGTTGGATAGTCTCGCCGATGCTTTGATCAACATAGATAACAAAGGTTTTTTGGTCCGTACCCAAAAATACTGCACATCCATTTGATGTAGGCATTACACCTTTTACAAGTACTGGAATTACTTCGCTATTCATCTATCATTAATGTGTGTGAAGTCGAATTTGACATCAAGTGTTAAGAGTCGTGGATATACACTCTAATTTTTTAGGGCGATCTATAGTTTACTTTAGCTCTGGTAGATCTGTCGGTAATCCGTTTGGAGTATTCCCCATCTGTGACTGCATAGCTTGCATCATCTTACGTCCTTTGCCCCCACGCATTTTTCTCATCATCTTTTGCATCTGGGAGAATTGTTTTATTAGAGCATTCACATCTCGTACCTGTACGCCTGCACCATTGGCAATACGCTTTAAGCGACTGCCGCGAAGTAGGCGTGGGTTGTGGCGCTCTTGTAGTGTCATAGAGAGAATAATAGCTTCTGTACGGGACACCTTCTTTTCCTCTTCATCGCCTACTTGGACACCGCTCATACCAGGCATCATGCCAACGATAGAGCCGAGGGAACCCATTTTTTTGACCTGCTGCATCTGCTTTAGAAAGTCTTCTAGATTAAAGTCTGCTTTGCGCATCTTCTCGGCCATTTGCTCGGCTTCTTTTTGGTCGAGATTGTCTTGTGCTTTTTCAACAAGTGATACCACGTCTCCCATTCCAAGGATGCGCGAGGCCATACGTTCGGGGTAGAACACTTCGAATTCGTCTGCTTTTTCCCCGATACCCATAAATTTAATAGGTACTTTAGATATCGACTTCATTGAAAGAGCAGCGCCACCGCGGGCATCTCCGTCGAGCTTAGTTAAAATTATACCTGTGCAATCGACCGCTTCATGGAAGTGTTTAGCTACATTGACTGCTTCTTGGCCTAGGGCGGCATCAGCAACGAGCAAAATTTCATCTGGCTCGACCGTATTTTTTAATCGCTTGATTTCTCCGATTAAATCTTCGTCGATTTGTAAACGCCCGGCTGTATCAAAGATGATTAAATTAGCATTCGCATTTTTAGCTGCGTCTAGACCTCTCTTTCCAATTTTAACTACATCTTTTTCTTCCCGTTCACTGTAAAAGAAACAACTCTCGTCTTTGGCTAGCTTTTCGAGTTGGTCAATCGCAGCTGGACGGTAGACATCACAGGCGATTAGGGCTGGATGGTAACCGCGCTTTTTGGAAAGATAGCGCGCCAGTTTTCCGCTGCTGGTAGTCTTTCCGGATCCATGAAGCCCAACCATCATAATACGTAGCGGCTTCTTATCTTCGAGTTCAGTAGCTCCCTCGCCTAATAGCTTGGTCAGCTCATCATTAATAATCTTTATGACCTGTTGGCCTGGAGTGACTGAACTAAGAACCTCCTGCCCGATACACTGCGACTTAATTTCAGATACAAAATCGCGAGCTACTTTGTAATTTACGTCTGCAGATAGGAGCGCTTGGCGCACTTCCTTTAGAGCCTCAGACATATTGTCTTCGCTTAGCTTGCCAACACCCCTCAAATTACGGAGTGCACTACTTAATTTATCAGTTAAGTTCTCTAACATATTTTTTCAGTAAAATGATGTAGGATAGGCAATTATCTCTGGCAATCTGAAAGTACAAACTAGTGTCGTAAAAAAGCCCCGACCATTAGGACGAGGCTAATAAGAATAAAATAAAAAAAGAGTATTTAACTCTCAGCCTGCTCGTCAGGCGGTTTAGTAGTCTCTTCATATTCTTCTTCTTCCTCTTCTTCGTCCCACTTCATTGTCTCATCTTCTTCAATTTTTTCATCGTGGTCTGTCTCAACATCCGCGAGATTTTTCTCTAGTTCCTCATCTTCTGTGGCTGGTTTTTCATCGTCATCATCGTCTAGTTTATATCCAGCAGGTACGTATTCTAAAATAGTATTTAATTCAGAGAAGAAGTGCACGGCGCGCCCTTCCAGGAAATCCTCGCCCTGTAATTGCCTAACTTCTTCCTCTAATTCATCGAGAGTTAAATTTTGCGAGAAATCAATTAAGTCATTTAGCATTTTCACACGTAGCCTACTTACGTGATCTAGAAGGTCTGCGTAGGGACCTTTTTCTTCATCGAGTACATCAGGAAGTGCAAAGAGCGGTTCTTCACTTTCTAAGATACTGTCTTTAACGCGTTTAAGTAGAACTGTCTTATCCTTCTCTACCTTATCAATACCGAATGAATAAAAAGCGTCGTCCACTAGTTCATTTCGTAGTCCGTAATCAGACAATGGCTCCAGTAAATCTATTATGTGTTGGAATTGTCTTGGGTCAATTATTCCTAGTCCATCCACATCCCAGTGCACAGGATCACTTATTTCATGGATCCACCAGTTCATATCTTCGCCCAATCGGGCTTTGCACCAAGTTAGTATATTTTTAGGTTTAGACATATTGTAGCAAGCTGCTCTGTGTGATTAAAAAGGTTATGACAAGATTAAGTTAGAAACTTGTCATACATTTTGTAAATCCACCGTATTATAGTTTGTAAAGTGCTTTGTCATAATTTTTCTCATATTTTTTAATGATTGTTTTGCAGAAATCCTATCTTTGGACTCTAATTTATAACATTGGGTATTATTATGGGATTTATTTATGAAAATATAGTTAGGCCGGTTCTCTTTAAATTGGATCCGGAGCAAGCTCACCACCTTGGTCGTAATTCCCTTATGACTCTGAGTGCATTGCCGCCTTTATGTCATCTCTTGCGAAGCTATAATTTAATTAAGGAGAATGATCCAGTTAAGTTATTCGGTTTGGAATTTTCTAACCGAGTTGGTTTGGCAGCAGGTATGGATAAGGACGGGGAGTTTCCTCGTGCGATTGAGTCTTTGGGGTTCGGTCACGCAGAGGTTGGTACGGTCACACCAGTAGGGCAGCCTGGCAATCCAAGCCCACGACTTTTTCGTTACCCTAAACATAACGCTCTTATCAATCGTATGGGCTTTAACAATAATGGCGCTGAAGCCATGCTCAATTCGTTGTCTAAGAATTATGATAAGGCCAAGCGTGGTATGCCAGTAGGAGTAAATATCGGAAAGGCAAAAATGACACCGCTAGAAGAAGCCGCTAAAGACTATGTAACTAGTTTTCGTAAACTTGCGGTGCAAGCAGACTATTTTACAGTTAATATAAGTAGTCCAAACACACAAGGACTACGGGATCTTCAAGGCGCCTCATTTTTACGCGATTTACTGCAAATTATTAGTGATGAGAATCTTTCTTATGCGAAAAGTATGGGGCATATTCCACACCCTCTTATACTTAAGATAGCGCCTGATCTAAGCTTTGAGGAGATAGATGAAGTATTGGAAGTGCTGTTGGATTTAAATTATGACGGGATTATAGCTACAAACACGACCGTTCAACGCCCAGAAGGTTTCAAGAGTAGGGAAGCTGGAGGCCTTAGTGGTGGTAGCTTTATACGCCAGCGCTCGAATGATGTTATAAAATATATTTATAAGTCCACTGATGGTAAATTGCCTATTATAGGGACTGGTGGGATCGATTCTGTGGAAAGCGCCCGTGAGAAGATAGATGCTGGTGCCTCACTGGTTCAAATCTACACCGGTTGGATTTACCGCGGGCCTTTCTTTGCCCGTGAACTAGCCAAAGGTCTTAAGTCTCACAGATAAGACTGTAATCTAGATAGCAGATTTCATTAACTACTGTGCAACGCTTTTCCGCCGACGGCGAGCCCTGCTTCTTTCATTGCTTCGCTCAGGGTTGGATGGGCGTGGATAGTGCGCCCTAGATCTTCAGCACTACCACCATATTCCATATGGGTCACAGCCGAAGCAATCAGCTCAGAGGCGCCCTTACAAATCACTTGTACTCCCAGGATGCGGTCTGTTTTTGCGCATGCAGTTACTTTAACAAACCCGTCTGTTGCATCTGTCGCAATAGCGCGCCCGTTACCTGCTAGATTGAACTTGCCTGACTTACATTCAATTCCTGATTCCTTAGCGGCAGTTTCAGTCACACCGACACTGGCGATTTCGGGTTCGGTATATATTACATTAGGGATGACATTGTAGTTCACATGACCGGCTTGCCCAGCAATGCGTTCTACACAAGCCACGCCTTCCTCTTCCGCTTTGTGAGCGAGCATGGGCCCAGGAATCACGTCACCGATTGCGTAGATTCCTTCAGTGGATGTTTTAAAATGTGTATCCACTGGAATATGTCCTTTATCGTCAGTTTCGATTC
>CABXXS010000026.1 GCA_902516225.1 Puniceicoccaceae bacterium
GCAACTTCATCAATCTGGTTTATTGCAGTCGCTCTACTCTTTGGAGTTAGCATTAGGCACTTGCCTGTCTCTTATAAAATCATAGTTCCTATTTTTGTCGTTCTGACTTATTTTGGGCTTTGGGTTGGTATACAGTTTCCTGTTCCTGCTTTTGATAAAAGGGTCTGGTTAACGCTGGTTCTTGCTTATTGTTATTGTGCTGCGATCTTGCCTGTGGGTGTGCTGATGCAACCTCGCGATTTCCTTAGTGCCACTTTTCTCTATGCTATTATGGGACTTGGAATTGTAGGAGTTATTGCCTTCGATGGCGATTTTCATCTTCCCGCATACACGAGCTTTGCACCAGCTCAATGGAGCTATATGGTGCCTTTTCTTTTTATTACAGTGGCATGTGGTGCATGTAGTGGCTTTCACAGTATTGTCAGTAGTGGAACCACATCTAAGCAGATACGCACGCAGCGAGATGTTAAAAAAGTTGCTTATGGTGCGATGCTATTCGAGGGACTACTAGCGGTCTTCGCGCTGGCCTGTGTTGGCGTCTCTGGAGGTATAGGAACGGGCGGTCCAGTTGCTGCTTTCGCCCAAGGATCTGCACTTTTTTTTGGAGCTTTGGGCCTGCCAGAAGAGATCGGAATGACCTTCTCAACTATGGCCGTAAGCACATTTCTATTAACGACGCTCGACACGTGCACTCGGCTAATTCGTTTCTTACTACAAGAGCTTTTAGAATGGCGAGGCGATAGAAGTCGTTATATAGGGACGATGTTGGTGCTCTTTGTACCTGCCATTGCAGCATTCGAAACTTTTACTACTGCTGATGGGAGTGAACTGCCAGTTTGGAAGGCAATTTGGCCACTTTTTGGATCTACTAATCAACTCTTAGCAGCGCTCGCATTGATAACTTTTGTAGCCTTTCTAAAGCACCATCGAATCGCGTACGGATTTGCTATCATCCCGGCGGCGGTTATGGTTTTTATGCCCCTTTTTGCGCTAATCATTATGATTTTTCAACATGGCCCGTTGAGTATTCTAGGCGGTATTTCACTTGCTATGATGTTATTGGGAATGTACGTGATTTTCATGTCGTTTAGGTTCTTAATAGCGACACCTAGTTCTGTAAGCGCCCAAAATGAGTGCGGAAATTAGGCTTCCTTGACGAGTTGTGTGAACTCGTGAAACTTTGAATGTTCGGCGTTGCCGAGGAGGCTATAAAAAATGGTCTCACTCGGGAGAACATGGGCCTGCATAGTAAGTAGTTGCTTGAGCACAGATGAACGGTCTTCAATTCGGCGCTCGCTGATACAATCGGATAAAATGGTTACACCTAGATCTAGGCTAAGTGCATGAACAGCAGTCTGATAAATGCAAATAGAACTCTCAATACCAGCGATCAAAAGATGATCTATTTGCTCACTTTCTATCCAACGGGAAATACCTTCAGCCTCTAGAGCGGAGAAAGTACTCTTATTAAAGATTGGGGTTTTACTATTCCACAATTTACTTAAATCGGTGGTAGTAACCCCTAATTTTTCAGGAAGCTGTTCGGTCACGCCTATAGATAAGCCCAGAAGTTCGGCAGCTTTGAGCGCAAATTGAGTGCGTTTAAGAAGAATTTTATGGTCGGGAATAGCTTGCAAGAATATATCCTGGAAGTCGATTAGAAGGAGACCGAGGTGGTTTACTGGGTTAGGCATAATTGTGATACTACCATATCTCTTTATTATGTTTTATTTGCAAGATGGAACTGGATTAACCCCTCAACTATGCTTTACTTTTTTTACATATGGAATGGCAGATCAAAACAATCGCTCAAAAATCTACACTTAGTGGAGAATGCTTCATTCCTGGCGATCGCATAGTTTGTTTGATTTACAAAGATGAACACGATGGAGAACTCGCTCGAGTAGATCTGCGCCCAGAAGAAATTGAGAAATTTAACATTCCTGGTGAAGTTCTTGGTCGTTGGGCGCGTGTTGTTCCCGATCCGGAGGACGAGGCTGCCCATGAGCGTGAGGCAATATCCTCGGCAGAGGACCTTTTCTTTTCTCTCTTCGAGGGCGAAATAGAGGAAGCACGTGAAGAATCTGATATGCTAAAACATCTTCTCTCGCTTATGCTAGAGCGTAAGCGAGTGCTTCGTGCGGTAGGTGATCGTAAAAAGTCGGGAGAGCAATGCTACCGTCATATTAAAACCAAGAATGAGATAACTGTTCCTATTGGCAATATTACTAGAGATCTTATGATTAAGATTGAAGGTACGATTGGAGATATCATACTGTAATAGATTGTGAGACTTGTTAATATATATCTTTTTTTTACGTTTTTAGCAGTGTGTCTTGCTTGCGGATGCAAAAAAGAACAAGAACTTAAAAACCTTACCTTGCCCCGCCTAATGATTGAAACTCGGGGAAGTGGAAAGTTAAACACAGGAGTGAAGTTACCTGTTAGCGGGACTAAGATTAATATACAAGACCAACCATTGGTCGATGAGTTCAATATTTTGAATGTCGAATTGGTAAAAGTTGATATGGGGCTTGCTCTGCTCGTCCAAGTCAGCGCTCAAGGTTCTCGTTCGCTCTACCGTCGCTCTATCTCTAATATGGGCGGGCGTATCGTATTAATGATTAACGGCAATGCAATGGGCGCACGACGAATTGATGGCCCTATTGAGGACGGTAATTTTTTCACTTTTGTGGAGGTCAGCGATGAGGAACTAGGCAAGCTTGTATTTGATATTAAGGCCAGCCTTGCCTCTATTAAGAAGAATAAATAACATGAACTCGGCTTGATTAGGCAGTCCCTGGGTCTGTAAAATAATTATCATTAGACCTTTGGCATTCTAGTACATGAGTGCCTCATTTTATCAGGGATTTATCTAATACATTCATAATTATGGAGATATCCTTGCGCCATTATTTTTTAATTACGGTAGCTTTTGTTAGCGCCGCCCACGCAGATCTTATTTGGCCTACGCCCAATCCAGCCTTCCGAGATGGCCAACCGATTGAGGCCTACGTTCAAGCCACGTCCTCTGGTAATCCAGAGTCTGGGCTCTTTGGTTGCGTGCGTAATCAAGGCAGCCGTTTTCACGAAGGTTTAGATCTATATCCTGTCAAGCGCGACAGTAATGGTGAGGCTATGGATTCTATATACGCTGCCCTGTCAGGAAAAGTAGTGTATGTAAATCGTGTCCCTGGACACAGTAGCTATGGTCGCTACGTAATTGTTGAGCACGATGGCGAAATACTCGCCTACCATACCCTCTATGCACACCTCGCCAGCGTAGATACTGGTGTAGTTGCTGGTACTCATGTCGATGCTGGGACTGTTTTGGGTATTATGGGGCGCTCAGCCAGTTACAATATCCCGACTGCGCGCGCCCACTTGCACTTTGAGATTGGTTTCCGTTTAAGTGACGACTTCCAAAATTGGTACGATAGTCAAAAATTTAAGAATAAGAACCGCCACGGTAAATGGAATGGTATTAATTTAGTTAGTATCGACCCTCTAGATTTCTTTAAGTCTCTTAGGCGTGGGCAGGTTAGAAACCTTTACGATTTTCTACGTAGTACTCCTGTTGCTGCGCGCATTCGTGTCTATAGTCAGGAGATCCCTGACTTCGTAAAAAACTATGATGCTTTGCTCACAAAGCCGTTAAATATGCGATCGGTAGTAGCTTGGGATATTGCATTCACTGAATATGGGGTGCCTAAAGAATGGACGCCCAGATTTACTGGAGAGAATTTGTCAGGGAAAGAAGGACAGGTTAAAATACTTACTTATAATCCGGAACTACTTAAATCACAGAGTTGCCAACGAGTACTAGCATTTTCAGGAGGGCAGCCGAGTCTTACTGTAGGTACTCTCAACACAATTAAGAAGCTTTTTGGGTACAGGTAGCCATTCTCACACAGACATTAACTTTTAACTAGAGGTTTTTTTTGCCGCCTTTTTGACTGGCCTAGGTGCAAACTCGAAGCCGATTTTACCTGTTTCTAAGTCTAGGGTTAGATGAGCTTTGAAGGGTCGTTTAGTACGTTTTGAGATAAAGCCATCTAGGAGGGAGGTTTTACCTTTAGAGAAGAGGTTTTCGACCTCTGATGCTTGCAACTCTTTTTGTAGTATCGTCTTTCCTAGTCGGAAGCCTTCAGGGGAGTTTTTAGTTTTAAGTTCAGGCACGTGATAGGCCTTATTAGTCTCGTAAATTGTGGCTTCACTACCATTAGGCAGGGTGAATTTATTGATAATTTGGTCATCCATTAGATCTTCGGCGTTGATGGGATCGTCGGTTTCAAATACAAATTCCGTTTTCCATTTGCCTAGCTTGCCAGTCTTAGACACAGATTGAGTAAGCTTAAGTCCAGCGCTAAAGGGTTTATTAAAACGGGACATAAATCCTTCCATTTCGGGTAGCTCTTTTTTGGTGAAGAGTTCTTTAGCTTCCTTCTCACTTAGCTTCCGCCCAGCTATGTGTTTAGATATCCTGAAGTCACTGTCTTGATCGCGGCACTCATAGGTAGCATCTGTCTGTTTAAGGCGTGGCGCTCCACAAGCAGGGCAGGGTACCTCTAGATCGGGGAAGACGCGCTCTACTAGCATTTGCATGTGTGTACGAGCTTTCTCTACCACCTCCGTGGTGAATTGATTTATTTCTTGCATGAAGGCATCGCGCTTAATCTCACCTTTCTCCATTTTATTAAGCTTGGCTTCCCAGTCGCCAGTCATGGAGGGACTACTGAGGGCATGAATATTCATTTCCTCACAGAGCTCGATCAGGCGTAAGCCTTTGCCTGTGACATTGAGATCTCTTCCATCGCGAGCAATGTATTTCTGTCGGAGTAGTCCTTCGATTGTGGCTGCACGTGTAGCGGGTGTGCCTAGCCCTCGCTCAGACATAGCTTCGCGAAGCTCGTCTTCGTCGATCAACTTTCCGGCACCTTCCATCGCAGCTAGGAGAGTAGACTCTGTGTAGCGGGCGGGTGGATTAGTTGACTTATCCTCTACCTCTATTGATTCGGTCTGGGCGAACTCGCCATCGTCAACTGCAACTAGCTCGTCCTTACTTGTCGCTACGCCAGCGACGCGACCATAGACGGCGAGCCATCCTGGTTTGGTCAAGGTCTTTCCATTAGTTAAAAATGTATCTTTCTCTTCTGCGTGATTGATTGTGGTAAGACGTTTAGTCACTTCAAACTCGGCATGAGGAAAAAAGGATGCGATAAAGCGTTTGACTACCATATCGTAGAGCTTGGCCTCGGCATCGGAGAGTTTCACTACGCGTCCGGTAGGAATGATCGCAAAGTGATCGGATACTTTACTGTTATTGAAAATGCGCTTGTTAAAGCTAACTCGGTTCTCTTCGATCGCTTTTTTTGCCCAATTCGCGGATGTATGATCGGAATTGGCTAGTTCACGCATAGTTTCATGGACTTTACCCATATAGTCCTCAGGTAAATAGCGTGAGTCTGTCCGCGGATACGTAAGCATCTTATGGCGCTCATAGAGTGCCTGAGCGATCGATAGTGTATTCTTCGCTGTAAAGGGTGCTTCGCGCTGCAGGGTGGTTAAGTCGTAGAGTTGAGGTACGATTTGTTTAGTCGGTTTTTTTTCTTCAGTCACGACACCTTGCTTACCCTCGCAACGACTCCGTATCTTGGTAGCTTCAGCCTTATCCCAGATCCGTTCAGCGCGACCATGTACTTTTTCAGGATCTTTTTTCCAGTCTAGATCAATCCATTTGCCAGGGTAGCAACCCTTAGCAACTGCAAAGTCTGCGTGAACCTCCCAATAGTCTTCGGAATTAAATGCACCAATCTCTCGCTCTCGTTTAGCAAGAATGGCTAGGGTGGGGGTCTGCACACGTCCGGCAGCAGTAATGTTGAAGCCCCCATGACGAGATCGAAAGCACGTTAATGCGCGGGTCGAATTCAGTCCGACAAGCCAGTCCGACTCGGAGCGACATTTAGCAGCATCGGCCAAGTTGGACATTTGATCCCCTTCACGTAGCTTACCCCATGCCTCCTGAATTGCACTTGTAGTCATCGATTGCATCCACAAGCGCTTTACTGGCTTTTTAATACCGCCGATGTCCATTATGTATTGAAAAATGAGTTCTCCTTCACGGCCGGCGTCGCAAGCATTCACGATGATATCGTATTCTTTTTTCTTAGCCAGGCTAAGCACATGTTTAAGCCTGCCAGCGCTTTGTTCGATTGGTTGCAAATCAAAATTATCTGGTATCGCTGGGAGGACTTTAAAGTTCCAGGGCAGATTCTTCCCGTTGGGGCCAGTTGGCATCTTTAGTTCGACAAGGTGACCAACCGCGGAGGTGATGGCTGCTTGATCGTTTATAAAATAGGTGGCATCTCGAGATTTTCCTTTTTTAGAAAATTTACCTAGTTCTTTGCTAAGCGCTTTAGATAGATCGGTCGCCACGGAGGGTTTTTCGGCGATAATTAGATATTTCATAGATAGTAATTTACTGTAGCCTTAGCTGAACTTTGAGATAAAATCTTTTTGGCAGTCAAAGCGTTGATTAATTAAGGCGTCAATCCTCTTTCTGTTTTTGATATTCGCTTTTTACCAAACATACTACCTTAATTCACTATGCATTTATTACGCCGATTACGCTTTAAGCTTTTGCGAGTGGGATCAGATTTTGCCCAATTTATTGCTGATGTGATCTACGATCGAAGGCATGGGCGTGCGGCAGAAGTGGCGGCGACTTTACTATTTGGGGCATCTTTCTTGTTCAGCGGTATCGTGCAATTACGGGCTTATCTTTACGAGCACCGTATCTTCCGTAACAAGCCGCTTGGTTGTTTAGTAGTTGTGGTAGGTAATCTCACAGTGGGCGGCACAGGCAAGACCCCAATAGTGGAAAAATTTGCTCGTACACTCTCTGAGCGGGGACGTAAGGTAGCGATACTCAGCCGTGGTTACAAGAGCAAGAATGAACCGCTACCCAAGAAGCTATGGCGCAAACTTACCCATGGGGACGAAGATCCGCCTAAGATCGTCAGTGATGGCAATGAGGTGCTACTTGATTCTGACATTGCAGGTGATGAACCGTACATGCTAGCCCGGAACCTGCCTGGTGTAGTAGTTTTGTGTGATAAAAATCGAGTAAAATCAGGATCTTTCGCCATACGTAATTTTGGCTGTGATACCTTGATTCTCGATGATGGTTTTCAATACCTTCCGCTCAAGGGTCGGTTAAATTTACTTCTTATTGATAAAACCAATCCCTTTGGGAACCAACACCTATTACCCCGTGGCATCCTTCGTGAGCCAATTAAGCACATTTCGCGGGCTAGTTATATCTTTCTTACTAAGTCTAACGGTGAACGCGATGATGCGCTACTTGAAACAATACGCGAAAATAATCCAAACGCTGAAATTATCGAATGCGCACACAAACCACAGTATCTTCAGTCAGTTTCCAGCGCTGAGCGCCTTCCACTGGACGCGCTCAAAGGCGCGAATATTGGTGCCTTTAGTGGTATTGCTTCGCCCGAAAGCTTTGAAAATATGCTTCGCGAGTTCGGGGCTGAGGTCCGCTATAATCAGCGATTCCTTGATCACCATCGTTTTACCCGCTATGAAGTTCAGCGCCTTTATCGTAAAGCTGGCGAAGTCGACCTTGATATGATTGTGACCACAGAGAAGGATGCTGTTCGTCTATTCCTCGATATCGAACCCCCAGCGCCTGTCTATTACTTGCGCCTTGAAATCGACATCCTCTCAGGTGAAGAAGACTTTGAAGGCGCTGCAGAGCGAATTTGTCGCCCCCGAACCAAGGATCCGCGTAAGAAAATAAATCTTTAAGTAGAAAGTCTGAAAGAGGCTTGATATAGGAACTAACTGTAGGACACTTCTGAAGAAAGCTATCAAAATTAAAGAAATTTCGTTATGGGCACAGATACAGTTAAAAGCAGAAAAGCCGACAATAAGGTATTAGATCTGGAGGTTAAAGATGCTCAGATTATTTTTAACTCTGTCTGGTCTAGCTTATTGGAGGAGTTCGGGGAGGAAGACCTGCGCTTTCCGAAGGAAATATTTTGGCTTAACGGCGCTCCTGGTGCAGGTAAAAGTACCAATACGCATTTCGTTATGCGCTACCGTGACCTTACTGCGCCTCCATTAGTAGTTAGCGCTCTATTAAAAAGTACTGAAGCGGAAAAAATGAAAGATGCAGGACTGCTGGTCGGTGATCGCGAGGTTATTGAGATCATGTTACGCAAGCTAATTGACCCAGTTTACAAAAGTGGAGCAGTCGTTGACGGCTTTCCTCGCACTAAGGTACAGGTTGAGTGCCTGAAGCTACTCTATCAAAAGCTTATTGAGCTACGCCTGAAGTTTAAGGAAACACTCCACACCGAACATTTTAAAAAACCACACTTTCATATCGTTGTTCTTTTTATTGATGAAAAAGAGAGCGTTAGGCGTCAAGTGAATCGAGGTCTTGAAGCACAGGAACATAATACGGAGGTGTTAGAGTCTGGTGTCGGTGAGGTTGAAGACGTTCGACCTACTGATCTAGATCCCGAAGCGGCACTCAATCGTTACCGTACTTTTAAGGAAAAGACTTATGGTGCATTAAAGGACCTTCGTGAGATCTTCTTTTACCATTTTATAAATGCCCACGGTCCCCTCGAAGGTGTGCGCCAGCGGATCGATGAAGAACTCCGATATCAAGGCTCCCTAGAACTAGATGAGGCTACCTACGACCGTATTTCCAGTATCCCTGTCGCTACCTCCATCTCAGTGCATGCGCGCCAAGAGTTGGTCGATCGGCTTGATACGTATGTCGATCGACAAGGAGAGCTTTTCGAGCATGTAGTTTCCTTAATTAAGAGTGAATTCATGCCTATCATCGAGCGCCATGCAATCTCCGGTATGGCTGTTGTTAATACTGAAGATGCCGTGCTTTATGACCCAGTGGCTCTGGCGATGCTTATCGATATATTCTCTGAGCGTGGATACCATGCTATTGTAGACGTGAACCAGGAAGAAATCCCCGATTCTATTGACCCAAAGACTTTTAAAATTAAAACTCGTATTAAGCGTATTTTCCGAGTCCGTGTACAGTTTAAGGGTTCCGAGATCCGGCGTGGTAGGTAAAGTCATAGTTTCTACTTTCTCGACATGGATCTGAAGAGCCTAGTATCCAAAAACACGCTAAATCGCCAAATCAATATCGCATACCAACGTAGATGAAGAAGTCTCTTCATATCATTACTGGACCCACTGCAGTAGGTAAGAGCGATTTTGCTTTGAGTTATGCTCAGAAGAACGGAGCAGAGATTGTGTCCTGTGATGCATCTTTGGTTTACCGTGGGATGAATATCGGTACGGCAAAGCCCTCAGAAGAGGATCGTGCTCGTGTGCCTCATCATTTGATTGATCTGCATCCAGTTGACCAAATCTACGATATCATGTCCTACGTAAAGGATGCTCAAGCCGCAGTAGCTGATATCTTTGCCCGCGGAAAATCTGTTGTTGTCACCGGAGGCAGTGGTTTTTATCTCAAGAGTTTTTTCTCACCTGTGATTGACGCGGTTAAAGTGAGCGACTTGGTACGTGCAGAAGTCGATAAGCTTTATCGTATAAATGGCCTAGATGGTTTGCTTGAGGAGCTACACCGCCGCAGCCCTCAGGGTTTGGGTAATTTAGATATTAATAATCCGCGACGAGTCTTACGTGCTTTGGAGCGTTGCATTGCTTCGGGTAAAGCTTTGTCAGTATTACAGGCCGAATTCGCAGCGCGTCCTGAGCCTTATACAGAATGTACAAAGCACTATATTCTCTTGGATCGTGACAGAGAAAATCTAAAAAAACGAGTAGTTCACCGTGCGGATCTAATGCTCAAGAATGGATTGATCGAAGAAGTCGAAGCCCTATTAAATGAGGGAATCCGGGAAAATCATAGCGCAGCCTCTGCCATTGGATATCGAGAGACGATCGCTTTTCTTGAGGGCCATATAAAACATACGGATCTTTTACCAGCTATCGTTAAAAATACGCGTCATCTAATTAAGAAGCAGCTTACTTGGTTCCGTACTCAGATCCGACCAGCGGATGAAGTAGTAACTATGTAGGACCTTGCTGACTTTAATCTATTAGAGAACGTACATCTTCGCTAGAGCAAGTTTCTAATTTTATGTTGTTGTCTCGGTACGCATTCGCGCGAAACCGTGCTTGTTTAGTAAGCGGAAGGATTATATTAAGGTAACTCTTATAATAAGTGAAGTTACTTCAGTGACTAATGTCGTGCTAAAAATTCCCTTTCCATTGGTCAGTTATTCAGCGACTCTGCTAACTAATGATACAAACAACTGAGGCCCTTACTGATGTAGTGCGCCGAGCTCGGAAGGCAGGCGCTGTTGGCGTTGATACCGAGTTTGTATGGGACCGTACTTATTATCCGACTCTAGGTTTAATTCAAATCGGTTACTCGGATGGTCACTGCGAACTGATCGACGCACCCGAGATTCAGGACTGGTCGCCCTTGGCAGATTTGATGTCTGACCCGAATACAGTTAAAATTCTTCATGATGCTCAACAGGACTTAAATATTCTCTATCGTGCCTGTGGCGGATTACCAAAAAATATTTTTGATACTCAGCGAGCCTCTGGATTTGTTGGGCTGAGCTCCACGATATCATTGAGTGAGTTGCTTAAATCACTTCTCCGAGTACACCTCGCCAAAACTGAGACTCGTTCCGATTGGGTAGCACGTCCCTTGACCGATGCTCAGCTTGAATATGCGAAGGATGATGTACGGCATTCTGTTGATCTCATGTTGAAAATTCAGAGTAGGGCAGAAGTTCTAGAGCGTAGATCTTGGATTCAGGATGAGATGAAGATTTACGAAGTTGAGTCTAAATACCGCGAGAGCGATCCCGATGATGAAATGCCCCGAGTACGTGGCAGTGGGTCTCTTACTAATCAACAGCGCAACATTTTACGTGCACTTGGATCATGGCGTGAGTCTAATGCTCGCCGAAGGAATCTACCCAGAGGGTTCGTTATTTCTGACGATGCTGTCGTATCTCTAACTAAGCGACCACCATCAAAACCAGAGGATATCAGTAAGATGAGAGGCTTAAGTGAACGCGCTGTTGAGCGAAATCGCAGGCATATTTGGGAAGCGATTGAACGGGGACGAAATGGCGAACTTCCTGATTTACCTAATAATAAGAACAGTAGCCAATCGTCTGATGAGGGCTACGAGTCCCGCGTAGATCTTTCGCTAGCCTACATAAAGGGTATGTGTATCGCTAATAAAATAGACCCGGCACTTATAGGTAACCGCTCCGAAGTCACCGCTTTTGTCTTGGATGCGGGTTCGATCGACTCTCATTACCATCGTATACTTCGCGGATGGCGTAACGATTTTTGTGGTCAGTCGCTTCTATGTCTCCTGAAAGGTGAGGGCAGCATCTCAATAAACCCGGAGACTAATTTGCCGATTTTAAGTTAGAGAAAATGCTTTAGAGCCTAAAGTTATCTTTTGCGATACAAACTACGAATTCGCCTTTTTGGCTACCTTTAGCAACTAGGTCGCGTACTTGTTCGGCTGTGCCGCTGTGAATTGTTTCATGTAGTTTAGTGAGCTCACGACTAACGCTAATAGATCGCTCCTTGCCTAGCACATCGATGATATCATTGAGTAATTTCCCTATACGATGACAGGATTCATATAAGACAATTGTATATTCGAAATCTATTTTACTTTCTAGGAACCGTTTACGCGCTGCATTTTTAGGTGGCAGGAAGCCCGCATAGAGAAAGCCATTACTTGGTAAGCCTGATAGCGCCAGCGCGGTCGTAGCAGCCGTTACTCCGGGTGCTGAGGTAACTTTGATCCCGCGATTTCGGCACTCTCTTACGAGGCGAAAGCCAGGATCACTTATAGTAGGCATACCTGCATCTGAGATTAAAGCGACGTTTTCGCCTGACTCAATTCGATTCGCTAGTTCGAATGCCATCTGCTTTTCATTTTCTTCACGGTAGGATAACAAAATGGCATTCCTTTCAATTCCTATTTTATTTAGAAGCTTACCAGTTACGCGGGTATCTTCGCAGGCGATAACATCGACAGATTTAAGTGTTTCGATCGCACGCGCGGTGATGTCACCCAAGTTGCCTATGGGTGTTGCGACAAGAGTAAGTAAACTGGGATTGCTTTCCTCGTGACTCATATTGTTTATATCATAGAATGACTATAATGCTGCAAGCTTCCATTGTCTGAGCTGCAATTATAGGATATTAATCATCGAATATTTAAAATAGAAATTCACGTATTAGTTGAATTATATAAAATTTTATCCAGTCTCTTAGCATGAATATTGAAACATTCCCTAATCCTAATCCGAAGCGTAACTATACCATTCAGCATATTCAGGAAGAGTTCACGTCGACTTGCCCAATGACGGGGCATCCAGACTACGCAACTGTAGTTTTTAGTTATGTGCCGGACGAGATCTGTATCGAACTCAAGGCCATGAAGATCTATCTCCACAGTTTCCGCAACAAAGGTATCTTCTTCGAAGCCGTCACGAATCAAATTTTTGAAGATCTCAGCTCAGTCTGTAAGCCACGTTGGGCACGATTAGAAACCGTTTGGAAAGGGCGAGGTGGTATTCGTTCCAATGTAGTCGTTGAGGACTCTCAAGAGGGATATGACGGGCCAATAACTTTCCCTTTTTCTACCTAGATTTCTGGCACTAATTAATGGGTCACTATATTAACATCGGTTCGAGTATCACTTGAAAACCGCAAGAATTTGAAAGCTACGGACGTTTTAATTATTGGGGCGGGCATTTCTGGCCTACTCTGTGCCACTAAACTGCGTGAGGCAGGGATGTCTGTTCGTTTGCTCGATAAGGGCAGAGGCGTAGGTGGACGTATGGCAACACGCCGTATGGGCGGCGCCCGCCTCGATCATGGAGCGCAATATTTCACAGTGCGTGATACCAAGTTACAAGAATTCGTTAATACTTGGTTGGACGCTGGTGTGGTTAAGGAGTGGTTTCGCCACCTACCCGAAGATAGTAATCCAGAGGGCTACCCTCGGTATTGTGGCTTCCGAGGAATGACGGATGTTCCCAAATATTTAGCGAAAGACTTAGATGTCTGTCTTTGCGCGGAGGTTACCAAATTAATGCGTGAGCCCGAATCATGGACGGTGCGGACCGCTTCGGGGGATTCTTTTATCGCTCATGAACTAGTTATTACTGCTCCTCTGCCGCAGGCACTTAAACTACTAGATACTATGAGCCATGAGTATGCTATTGGGTACATTGAGGCGTTAAGGGAAGTTAGCTACGAACGCGGCCTAGCAACCCTAGCAATTCTTGACGGCCCAAGCGGATTGCCCGCTCCGGGTGGCTTGAAAGTTCATGAAGCACCTCTGACATGGATTGCTGATAATCAGACAAAAGGTATTTCTCCTGATGTATCTGCCATTACCATACATGCTAATGCCACTTTTGCTGAAGAACATTGGGATTCTCATGATGATTTAAGAGGTAAATTAATGATAGAAGCTGCGTTGCCCTTTATCCAAGCTAATATTACTGAATTTAATTGTCACCGTTGGGGGTTCACAACCCCTATTAATCCTTGGTCCGAACAATATTTTCACAACGATGAATTACACTTAACCTTGGCAGGTGACTCTTTTGGAGGTGCTAGGATTGAAGGTGCCGCGCTTTCTGGGTTCGCAGCAGCTTCCAAGGTTTTGGGCTCTTGAAGCATTTGCTAATAGACTGCGCGGAACTTCAAAAGAGGTAAGCACCTTTTTTGCTGTACCTAAAATCCGGGAATCAAATTTCTAGGATCATACAGGGATCGGAGTTTTTGATCTGACAAGGTGCCGGTTAGCTCAAATATCAAAGGCTTAGGTAGTGTATTGGTAATAACATTAGTAATATTCTTTAGGCGTGACTGGATTAAATTTGTATTAGCGAAGAGTGAGACATTGACTCGCATGTCGAGTGATAGGTCACTTAGACTAAGCCCACCAGTGGATTGAATACGGGTTAATTCGCCTTCGAGTAGAAGTGGGTCGAAGTGAACACCCTCGTTTTTATAGCGAAACTCACCATGCATGTGGTTGAGATTGAAAGTAGTGAAATTCATCGGTGTTTTTTGTAAGATCTTCGAGAGTGGGCCTAGCAGTTGAATGGATCCAAGTTGATCGTTATTTATTACGAAGCTACCGT
>CABXXS010000027.1 GCA_902516225.1 Puniceicoccaceae bacterium
ACAGTCATTTACAGGAGATCCTATGCTTGAAATTTCCCCTCACGGGAATCCACTAATAGTCCATAAGATCCTAACAGATCTTATGGAACGCGGCTGTCGCTCCGCTGATCCTGGTGAATTTACCCGGACTGCATTTATAAATGGACGCATGGATTTGAGCCAGGCAGAAGCGATTTCAGACCTAATCAGAGCCCGCTCCGATCGTAGTCTCAAAGCAGCGCAACGCCAGTTGCACGGATCTGTAGGTCGTAAAATGAGCGAGTTAACCGAGCGCCTAATCAATATAATGGCGCACCTAGAGGCCTATATTGATTTTCCAGAAGAAGATCTTCCCTCGGAGGACCAAGAAGGGCCGGCCGCTGAATTATACACTTTGATCAAGGAAATATGCGATTTGGTTGAGACCCAGCGCTACAGTGCGCTGCTTCATGAAGGGATTAAAACTCTTATAATCGGCGAGCCTAATGTCGGAAAGAGCAGCCTAATTAACATCTTAACTGGCTCTGACCGCTCTATAGTAAGCGATGTTCCAGGGACTACCCGTGATTATATCTCAGCATTTATGATGCTCGGTTCGTGGCGAATTGAAATTTTAGATACAGCTGGAATCCATGCTTCTTGTGGTGTAATAGAAAAAGCAGGGATAGGTCACACTATAGAACAGTCACAGACAGCTGATTTCTTCCTGCTCGTATTAGATGCGACAATGCCTGCGCCTCTTCTACCAAAGGACCTAATAAATTGTATGACACCAGAGAATACTATTATAATTGAAAATAAGATTGATTTACCAAAGGCGAAGGAAAAGACCGATTTCATGCCAGAACTCAAACACGTGCGGACATCGATCAAAGAAGGCAAGGGCCTCGAAACTATGCGTGCATTATGGCTAGAATCTATTGATGATAGCCATTCGCAGTCTTATAAAGAGGGGGTAGTAGTTAATGCTAGGCACGCGAAGCTTCTTACAGAAGCTGTTGATAATATGAAGCTTGCGGCATCTAAACTTAAGAAGAAGGAGCACTTGGAGCTGGTTGCTGCGGATTTGCGAGATGCGGTGGATCATATAGGACAAGTCGTAGGGCGTGTCGACAATGAGCGCATGTTAGACTCTTTATTTAAGCAATTTTGTATCGGCAAATGAGTGGAGGACTAAAATTCGGGAAGCAACAACCCTACGACGTAATCGTATGCGGCGCTGGCCACGCTGGTTGCGAAGCCGCCCTAGCCTCCTCTAGGCTCGGCGCGGATACCCTTCTACTCACAGGAAATCTAGATACTGTGGCGCAAATGAGCTGTAATCCGGCCATTGGCGGCCAGGCAAAGGGCCATATGGTACGTGAAATTGACGCACTTGGCGGAGAGATGGCAATAAATACAGATACTACAGCTATACAATTCCGCTTACTGAATGCGTCTAAAGGGCCAGCAGTACAGGCGCCAAGAGCGCAATGTGACAAGAAGGCTTATCAATTTAGAATGAAGCACGTGCTCGAATTACAAGACCATTTAGATATTTTCCAGGCCATGGTCGAAGGGCTAATCTATAAAAATGGGCAAGTTGTGGGCATACGAACGAATCTGGACATTGAATTTTATGCAAAAAGTGTAGTAGTGACAACTGGCACGTTCTTGAGGGGGCTCATGCATGTAGGTAAAAATCAGAACGAGGGCGGCAGGATGGGCGATTTTTCCGCAAAAGGCCTATCAGCCTCCTTTACAGAAGCGGGAATAGAGCTAGAGCGCTTAAAAACTGGCACGCCGCCACGCATTTTAGGCAGCACGATAGATTTCAGCTGCCTAGAAGAACAAAAAGGAGATCCTATCCCTACACTTTTTGCTTTTTATGACACTCGAGGGATAAAAGATATGTTCCACGTGGAACATAAATCAAAAAAAGAGCCTAAATCGCGGCATCCGTTGTTCCACGTGGAACATCCGGGCCAAACCAAACCGGGCTGGATGCCAGCGGAAAATCAAGTCTCCTGCTGGATGACTTATACTGGCCCGGAAACCCGAAAAGTTGTCGCTGAAAACCTTCACCTTTCGCCAATGTACTCAGGGCAAATTGAAGGAACTGGGCCACGCTATTGCCCCAGTATTGAAGATAAATTTGTGCGTTTTGCAGAGAAGGAACGCCATATGCTTTTTTTAGAGCCCGAGGGGCGAAACACAAATGAATGGTACATAAATGGACTCTCGACCAGCTTGCCATTCGATGTTCAATTAAAGATGCTACGCAGTATAGATGGTCTGCATAACGTACATATGCTTCGACCTGCTTATGCAGTTGAATACGACTTTGCGCCACCCACGCAATTATTTCCCTCACTAGAGTCTAAAAAAGTTGAGAATCTATTCTTCGCGGGGCAAATTAACGGGACATCGGGATATGAAGAAGCAGCAGGACAAGGTCTGATAGCTGGCGTGAATGCTGTACAAAAAATAAGGGGAGGAGAGGCGTTAGTCTTAAAACGCCATCAAGCCTATTTAGGCGTTTTAATCGATGACCTTGTAACCAAAGGGACGAAAGAGCCGTATCGCATGTTTTCCAGCCGCGCGGAGCACCGCCTATTACTCAACCATCCTAGCGCTGAACTCCGGCTTTTTGAGGAAGCAAATAATATGCAACTTGTTGATAAAGAACGGTTAAAGAGAATCAAAGAGAAGTTATCGAAGGTAGACACTTGGGCAAGCCGCTTAGAGAAAGAGTGTCGCGAAGGGGAGAGCTATGCGCTCCATCTGCGACGCTCACACGCACAAGAGGACTTCCCTGACGAACTAAAAGAGGAATCAGAGGAAGTGCGGGAAGAAGTGCGCTACCGCGTGGTCTTCAAAGGCTATTTAGAGCGTGAGCAAAAGCAGATCGAGAAACTTCGGCACATTGATAAGATACGCCTGCCAAAGGGATTTGATTTCGGCCAAGTAAAAGGTCTTCGCAGCGAAAGCTTACAAAAGTTAAGTGAAGTCGCTCCTCGCACTCTAGGGCAAGCCAGTCGCATAAGTGGAGTCAACCCAGCAGACATCAGTATTCTAATGGTTCACCTAGAAGCCAAATCTGTCTCGAAAAAACGCAAGTCTAGGGGTTCACTCGTTAAGGATGCAAAGGGAGCCAGTAGCGCGGACAGGTTGCAGAGGTAAGGCTAAAGCGGGGTAGGTGCCTGCGGGCTTCCAGACCAATATACCAAGGTAATGCAACTACTCAAGAGAGCGTGCGACTAACCTGAAAGACGCTGGTCACAATGCCAACTGCGATTAGCGCTACCAGAACAAATGCACAAATTAACGCGCCAGTAGAAACAAGAGCCGTCAGGCGTGTAAGTCGATCAGTCAATTCATTGCGAAAGCTTTTTGTAATTTCGTTCATACTATGAGCTAAATTACCTGTATTCTCTCCCACGGTAAGTATGTCGACTGCCAGGTTGGGCATGAAATCATTACGCTGAAACGCTTGGGCAATAGAGAGTCCTTCATTTACTTGGGTACGCGCAGTATGGAAGTGTTCTCTAAGGTCCGTATTTTTTACTGTGCGTTCGGTCAGGCGCAGAGTTTCCGTTGTATTGATACCACTCTCAAGAAGTGTACTAATCAAATTACCAACCTGGAATAAATCTCCGTAAAAAAATATTTTCCCTATCAGCGGGAGCTTAAGGAGCCAAGCATCTGACCGGCGTAGGCCCGCGTCCGTATGCCTCCATTGTTGATAAGCGATGACCGCAAAAACCAGCGCGACAAGCGCAAACGGCCCCCCTTGTGCAACTACATTTGACCCTTCAATCAAAACTCGAGCGCTCCAAGTCATCTCACCCCCTAAACGGTCCAGCATGCCTTGGATTTGTGGTAGTAATACAGTCATAAACAAAACAACTACTCCGATCGCTACACTACAAATGAAGGCCGGGTAAATCATACTCGCGATCATTTTCTTCCGAATCGCCTCTTTCTCCTCCATATAGTCGATCACTTTACGCAAAATTGGAGCTAGATTGCCCGTGGCTTCACCTGCCTCAATTACATAACTTATTGATCCAGGAAAATAGCGCGGTTGCCTCGACATCGCCCCAGCCAAGGTCAAACCCTCACTTAGATCGCGCCATAGCGTCTGCACGATCCCCTGTTGTTCCTTATTACTAAGGCGCTGACTGAGGATACGAATAGAGTCTCCGACTGGCAGACCAGAACTATGTAGTTCCATCAACCGCTTAAGAACAGTAAGGCCTACACCCTCACGCTTCTTTCCGCGGGTTTTTATGCCAATCCCAGCGCTTGTTTTGCTACTTTTTGATCCACGCCAATCTTTGAGTCTTTCTACCAGTTTATCCGCGGCAGAAGAAGCACCTAAGTCACCCTCTTTGAGAGTTATCGGCGTGAGCCCCTGCGCATGCAAACGCTGCAAAGCCAAGCGACGCTCCAAAGCTTCCACTTCACCACTTGTAACGGAGCCTTTCTCATCGCGTGCCTTGTAAAAAAATACTGCCATATTAATATAGAATGAGTGTCCTGATGACGGCGGCAAGTCCACCCTTTTCGTCGACCAATAAGGCCTGTATTTCAGAACTAAGATAGCTAATAGGCACCTACTGGCTTAATTGACCATTAACACTGGTTCCTTTAACCTAATTTTATGATTCTAAGATTATTACCACAAAAGCACCCAATTACTTTTGGCAGTAGCAAAAAATTTAAGCAACTATACCGCGCTTTAAATAAGCCAGATAGCTAATTTCTACAAACAGTAAGTCGTCATGTCTCCGCCTAAACCCATTACAACTCAAGAAGAACTATTCGATGTAGTCGATGGCAATGATTGCGTGATTTACCAAGAGAAACGCTCCACCGTTCATGAAAAACAACTTCGCCACCGAGCTGTTCATATCTTCGTTTTTAATAAATCCGGCCAGCTATACCTCCAGCGCCGTTCAATGAACAAGGACACCGCACCAGGGAAATGGGTAAGTTCCTGCTCAGGCCATGTTGATAGTGGGGAAGATTACGATGCTTCCGCGAGGCGCGAGCTCAGCGAAGAACTCGGACTCCACGAGACAAGCGACCTAAAGCGTAAATTTAAAGAATCCCCCTGCATTCAAACTGGCTGCGAATTCGTCTGGGTCTACACGTGCAAGGCTTGTGGTCCATTCGAACTCGACCCCTTAGAAGTAAGCGATGGCCAGTGGATTGATCTCGAGCGCCTAAACAAGTGGCTCGAAGAACGCCCACGAGATTTCGCACGGTCCTTTAATTACTTGTGGGCAAAATTCCGCAGTATGCGAGAACTGCCTAAGTGAAATCCGCCTTTTCTTGCGCCGCTCGACCAAGCTCTCTACTTCTGTGGCTGGAAAGTAGCCGAGTTCTTACTATCTTCCATGATCTCAATATTAGTGATCCAAGCACGTCCTGACGTCCTTTCGCGAACCATAGGATCAAAAATCTCATGTAGGTGCTGAGCAATTCCTTCGCAGGAACAATTAGGCAAGAGATATGCTTTAAAAAGACCGTCGTACTGTTCAAGCAGAGCCTCTACGGATGTGTCGTCTTGATTAAAGAGACAGGCATGGTCAAGATTTTCATCGATCCAAAGCTTTAGGTATTTAAGCTCTCCAAAATCCACCACGAAGCCATTGCTATCTAATCCTCGACAGGCAAAGGTCAATGAAATGCCCCAGTTGTGCCCGTGGATGAGAGAACAGTGGCCAGCGTGTAAGTGCTGACGATGGGCAAAAGCAATGTCGCGATAGGTCTTTTTACAGGTAAACATATAGATTCAATTTTGAGTAGGCGTGATACTTTCTTTATGATGGAGTTTTTTGTGAGTTTAGAGCCGCCAGTTATTGCTCCTCAAGCTAGATACACTAGGCGCTTCAGGGGCATAGGTAGTAGGATCATCGACACAAGCAAGGTCGAAGGCTTCACGGCGCTCTATACAGGTGCCGCAACGACCGCAGTGCTCTTCGACCCCTTTGTAGCAGGACCAAGTCTGGGCTACAGGTACACCAAGCTCAAAGGCTCGGCGTACAATATCTGCCTTGGTCCAGTCTACGAACGGTCGGATGAGCTCAATGGACTTCCAGTCAGCCAGTCGAATAGCTTCAGCCATCGCATCCGCAAATTCATTCCGGCAGTCGGGATAGATTGCGTGGTCGCCGGAATGGGCAGCATAAGCTATCTGTTCTGCTTTAATGGATAGCGCATGTCCGGTCGCAACAGCGAGAAAGATCATGTTGCGATTGGGAACGACTGTGCTTTTCATTGACTCCTCAGTGTAGTGTCCCTCGGCAACCTCAATCTCCGAAGAAGTAAGACTACTCCCCGCTAAGAAGGGTCGCATAGCGGAGAGATCGACGCTGGAGTGGGGGACCCCCAGTTCAGCACAAATAGCATCCGCGTGCTTAAGTTCACAGCGATGGCGCTGCCCATAATCAATGGATAAAGCATGTGTCTCATGGTCAGCGGCCAAGAGATGGTAGAGTAGCACAGTAGAATCTAGCCCTCCGGAATAAACAATAACGGTCTTCATGAATTCAGTAATTTTGCCAGTGGGTGGCGCCCTGGGAATTCAGTGAGCAGAGCGTCAAATAGGTTCAAAAATGGGCGCATGGGCGGTTAGGAGCAAGTGTAAAGCGAGCTCTTTATTTATTAAGGGTAATTCCTCGCCTATCACTAAGTTGCCGCTAAAACGGGCCTACAGGTAGCTTGACAAAAGCCGAGCGCCTACTAATCTACCGACCACACTTTTAAACCTAGTATCACTTAAAAGCGGGCCTAGCCTGCTTTTTTTATTTTTAGCATCCAATGAGCAACGAAATATTATCCGTATTAGAATACATGGAGAAGGAGAAAGGGATCAGCCGTCCGGATATGATCGAAGCTATCTCCACTGCCATCGCTAGTTCTGCCCAAAAGGGAGCGAGCACCGAACAAGACATCAAGGTCGAGATCGACCCAAAAACAGGCGCTCTTAAAGCGTGGAACCTTCTGAAGGTAGTGGACTCTGTAGGGGATGCCACTCTTGAGCTTCACCTAGAAAAAGCACGCCAGATAAACCCCAGTGCGCAGGTTGGTGATATTGTCGAGAAGGAATTGGATCCAGCCTACCTCGGTCGTATAGCAGCACAAACTGCTCGCCAGGCTATTATGCAACGCATTCGTCAATTCGAGAAAGATCGAATCTACGATGACTATAAAGATACGGTGGGTGACATTATCACGGGCACTGTTCGCCGCCGAGAGCGAGGAGATTTGATGGTAGACCTAGGTAAGGCAGAAGCGATCCTTCCGCCTCGCGAACGCGTACCTGGCGAAGACTATGCTCCTGGTGAAAGTATTCGCTGCCTACTGCTAAAGATAGAACAAACCAGCAGAGGCCCAGACATTATTCTTTCCCGCTCTAACATTAATTTCGTACGTCGACTCTTCGAACTCGAAGTCACAGAGATTGCAGACGGCACAGTCACCATTGAGGCAATGGCCCGAGAACCTGGCTACCGAACCAAAATGGCTGTTAGTAGCAGCGACCCAAAGGTAGACCCCGTAGGTGCCTGCGTGGGCGCTCGTGGAGCTCGAGTTAAAACTATAGTTCGTGAGCTCGGAGGTGAAAAAATTGATATCATTCGACACTACACGGACCCTCTTCAACTACTTGAAGAGGCGCTTAAGCCCGCAGTTCCGAAAAATATAAACTTAAACGAAGGCGAGCGTCGTATCCACTTCCAAGTAGCAGAAGATGATCTTTCGATAGCGATCGGTCGCCGCGGATTTAATGCCAAACTTACTTCCCGCCTTCTCGGCTGGAAGCTTGATATCGGCAAGGAAGAGAAAGAAGCAGTTGGCTTTGATGAGAAAGTCGCCAAAGCAGTCGAAGGCCTCAATGCGATCGACGGCCTTGATCCGGAGCTTGCTTCTAGATTGGTCACAATCGGCTTTGCCAGTCCCGAAGTCTTCGAAGGTGTTACCGATGGTGATCTCATCGATGCTGGTCTTAGTCCTGAAGATGCAGCCGACGTTCTATTAAAGGTCGAGGCCTATTTTCAAAAGAACGCATAAACGCCAGATTCTAGTGCTCACCCGAAATATCCAGCCTTATTAAAAAACTCACTTATGAGTGTCCGCTTACATCAACTTTCCAAAGAAATTAAAATGGAAAACAAGGAGCTTATCGAGCTCCTTAAAAGTCGTGGCTTCGAGGTGAAAAGTGCTTCCAGCACAATTGATAATATCTCTGCTGAAGCACTGCGCGAGGAATTTGCACCTTCAGTTCCGACGCCTGAGTTTAGCGAGGCGGAGGAAACCCCTAAAGTTGAGCCCAGCTCCCCAAAAATTCCAGAGGGAATCTTTGTAAAGTCGGCAGGCGACATTGAGCGTGAACGCATGGATAAAGCAGTCGCTGACGGGGCAAATGAGCCCAATGCAGCTCCCAAAGTGCCGAAATCAGACTCCGCTACCACTCCAGGCTTAGCCCCAAAACCTCCTACTCCACCTGCGCCACCTAAATCCCCGCAGATAGAGAAGTTAGATAATAGCGTAAGCGACTCAGACGAGCAGAAAGAAGAGCCATCCGATACACAAGCTACGGAGTCCGAAGAGACAAAAAAGATCCACGTTAAGCCACCGATTGTTGTGCGCGACTTTGCGGGCGAACTTGGCCTTAAGCCTTTCAAGCTGATCTCAGAACTTATGGAAGTAGGCATTTTCGCTTCGATGAATCAAACCATTGAGGAAAGCGTAGCTACCCAGCTAGCTAATAGGCATGGCTTTGAGCTAGAGATCCACCATAGAGGGGAGCAGAGCGAGGGTAGCGGCTCAAAGAAACCCAAGATAGAAGAGCCCAACGATGACGATCCAAAATTTCTGGAGCCGCGGGCCCCAGTGGTTTGCATACTAGGCCATGTAGACCACGGGAAAACTACCCTCTTAGATACAATACGTAAGTCCAATGTTAGCGGGGCGGAAGCTGGTGGCATTACCCAGCATATTGGAGCCTACCAGATCGAACATAATAACCAAAAAATTTCGTTTATTGATACTCCAGGTCACGCTGCATTCTCGAATATGCGCGAGCGTGGAGCCAACGTCACAGACATCTCCATTCTTGTGGTTGCCGCGGACGATGCCTTCAAACCGCAAACAGATGAAGCGCTAAAATTCGCTAAAGGAGCCAATAATGCCATCGTGGTAGCAATTAATAAGATAGATGCTAAAGGTGCTAACGTAGATCGCGTAAAACAGCAGATGCAAGAAAAAGGCATAGCTCCAGAAGACTATGGCGGTGAAACTATTGCTGTGGAAGTCTCGGCGCTTAAGGGCACAAATATAGACTCGCTGCTTGATATGATTTTACTACAGGCAGAAGTCCTTGAACTGAAGGCAAACCCCAGCTGCCCTGCATCCGGCACAATCATCGAATCGCAAATCGAGCAAGGGCGCGGAACCACCGCGACTGTGATCGTTGAACGAGGTACGCTCAAGCAAGGGGATGCTTTGCTTTGCGGGGAAGTGTACTGCAAGGTCAAAACTATGACCGATGCGGATGGCAATACGCATAAATCTGCAGCTCCTGCGATGCCAGTTAAAGTAACGGGTTGGTCTGGCGTACCCTCTTCTGGTAACAAATTTACTACTGAAAAAAATGAGAGAAGTGCAAAGCGTGAAGCCGAAGAAAGCGCTCAAGTTCGCAAAATGTCTGAGGCCAATGAATCGAGCGATAAAAACGCTTCGGCTGAAGCAACTACTGTAGAAGATCTCTTTGCTGCAATAGAGAATCAGCGGAAAAAATGCTTACGAGTCATCGTTAAGTCCGATGTTCACGGATCGACCGAAGCGTTAGTCCAGGCACTAGAAGAAATAAAAAGTGATAAAATTGATCTCGAAGTCATCAGCAAAGGGGTAGGCCACATTTCCAAAAATGATGTTACTCTCGCTAGTGCGGGCGGTGCGACCATTGTCGGTTTTAATGTTAAGCTAGATAACGGAGTACAAAGTCTCGCAAAGCATCATGATATAAAGATCGTTCAGCATGCGATAATCTATGAACTCATAGATCAAGTGAAGGAAGCTATGGCCGATCTACTAGAGGCAGAGTATACGGAGACGAAAATCGGTCGTGCCGAAATTCGCCAGATATTCTCTATGGGCAAGGGTCGCAACATAGCCGGTTGTATGGTGACCGAAGGTGTTATCCAGCGCAACTGCATCGCTCGCCTAATGAGGAACAGCGAACTCGTTCACGAAAGTAAAATAGAAACACTCAAACGCTTCAAAGACGATGCCAAAGAAGTGCGCGCTGGATATGAATGTGGTATTAATGTTGAGGGCTGCGATGACTTCCAAGAAGGAGATACTATCGAGTGTTACGCCGTTGAAGAGCAACGGGCTTCACTTTAACGCCAATTTGACACAATTATTCTGCCCTAATAAATCTCTTGCGCAGCAATAAATTACGCATTCAAACAGTTGTTGTCCCGCCATGTCACAACGTATCACCCGTATAAACGAGTTGCTCCGCCGAGAGGTAAGCGAACAAATGCGCCGATACTATCGTGCGGAAGCCGCGGCTATCACCATCAGTGAGGTCGACTGCTCCGCAGATCTGCGTAACGCTCGCATTTATTACTCCGTCTTAGGGGACGAGGAGCAAATAGAAGCGTCCAAGAGGCTATTTTACAAAATAGGGAAAGATATCCGCCAGCGAGTGAGCAAGCAGGTAATTTTAAAATATTTCCCCAGATTCACTTTTAGCTATGATCCGTCACTAGAGCGTGGCGCTGAGATCAATGAAATCCTCGATCAACTAGACGAAGTAAATGGCGAAGAGTAAATTATTTCCAGCACAGAGCGACTGCTTCGCCAAGGTCATTGATTCATTTAAAGGCCAAAAAGTAGCAGTGCTTGGCCACCAGCGTCCTGACGGAGATTGTATCGGTTCAACCGTCGCTCTGGTCCGGATGTTAAGAAGTCTAGGCATCGATAGCATAGGACTAAACCGCGACGCCACTCCTGCCACACTCAGCGCCTTTGTTGGGGATACTCCGATGGCACTGGCTGAAGACTTTTCACCTTCTGGGCACGTAGCTTTTTCCGTAGACTGCGCCGATTTCAAGCGCGTTGGTAGCTGCCTTAACGAGCTTTTTCCTAAAGTTGGGCTCAACGTCGATCACCATATCTCGAATAAGTTATATGGCACAGAGAACCTGGTCATCGCTACGGCCGCCGCCACAGCTGAAATTCTTGCCGGATTCTTTTTTGACAACGAGTACCCGCTCGACGCTATAACCGCTCAAGCGCTCTATGTCGGGATCGCGACTGACACTGGACAATTCCGATTTCCTTCGACCACACCGAATGCCTTTGAAATCGCACGCCGCCTCTGCGAGTACGGAGCAAATCCATCCGCTGCAGCCCACGAGCTATACGAAAAAGAGAGTTTCGCTAAAATTCAGCTTCTCCAAAATTTCCTGGATTCACTGACCATAGACTTCGAAGGCCTCGTCTGCATCGGACTAATTGAGGAAGGTGCCTATAAAGCCACCGGCGCGACAATCGAAGACTCTGAGGGACTCGTCGATTATGCTCGCGCAATCGATGGGGTTGAAATCGGCGTAATGCTCGAAGAGCGAAGCGGCTCGCTTAAAGGCAGCCTCCGAGCAAAAGATCCTAAGTTCCGCGTCGATCAAATAGCCAAGCAATTTGGTGGCGGTGGACATGCATGCGCTGCTGGGCTCAATGTAGAGGACAGCTCCATCGAGGAATTCCTCCCTTTGCTACGTGCTGCAATAGGCAAGCGCCTTAAAGAGATCGTTTAATAACAGATCTACTTTATCGAAAAGCCAAAGATAGGGTAAGTTTGATTATTAGCGCTGTGGCTAGATCCTCTTGTTACTACTCGAGTGAAAAATTTACTCCTGTAATACCAGCAGCTGATACGGCGTCCATTACCCTAATTATGATCCTGTGCTGAGTCTTAGGGCTAGGAGCTATAGTGACCTGAGTAGTAGTTTTATTCGCCTCACTGGCTTCCTTTAGGCGCGAGAGCATTCCTTCTAACTCCAACAAACGAGTGGCTGCAGGACTATCGTAGGCATATTCGTTCACGCTAACTTGGCCCTTCTCGCTAATTTCAATAATTTGCTCGTCGGGAAGTTCGAGAGGCTCGTCCTGCTCGATGGTTCCAGGAAGCTCAAAGGATATATCGGCTTCTTGGCGCTCTAAAGAAGAGGTCACCATAAAGTAAATTAAAAGCAGAAAAACCGCATCGATCAGAGGCGCGATGGGAATTTGAGGCTTGGCTTGAGCTTGTTTTTTTCGGCGTCTCATCGGGCTTCGTAAGTGGCGTAGATAATCTCATAGGCCCCGGCTTGCGCCGCTGCCTTAAGAAGCTTTTGGACCGCCGCGTATTCGGTAGCTTGGTCTGCGCGGACTTGAACGCGGAGCTCAGGATCGGCAGCGAGGCGTACTTTTATCGCAGCACTAAGTGCTTCCAAACTGTGAGGCTCGTCGCCTATATAGTAAAGACCATCGGCATCGACAGACAGGATTCCCCGACCACTCGCATCTTCTGGAATTTTACTTTCCTGCGATTCGGGGAGATCCAGTTCGACCTGCCGCTGGCTTTTAGCTACCGAGGCTACCGTCATAAAAAAGACCAGCAATAGAAAGACCATGTCAATCATCGGAGCCATCTGAAAATCTTCTGGCTCTTGGTTTCTACGTCGGAGTTTTTTCATTAGCTATTATCAATTTTCAATTTTACGATATTCGCCACCGTTACGGCTTGCGATGCTTCGCATTCCAGAGCCGATGTAACGCTCGGAACCACTCGGATCAGGAAAATGGATAGAATGAATACGGGCGTCCTCGGGTAGATCTTTTTGAAGAAGCCGTATGAATCTATGGGCCTCATTAAGAGGAATAGCCCTACCTTTGCCTTTTGCTCCATCAGAGAGGTAACCGCCGTCAGAAATAAGGAATATGACATCCGGCTGCATCTGAAAAGCAAAGTTAAGAATAGTAAGGAGGCCGTTGTCATGTCCAGCGACAGAAGGGCCTTTATTCCAACCGGCAGCACTCGTTCCATTTGTTCGAAATTTAGCCTTAAGGTACTCTTGGGCTTTTTCTTTATTATCGATTGTCGCTGGAATTAAGTGCTCTTGAAAGGGGTCGTAATTACGTGCATGTTGTATAAAGCCGAAGAGTGTATTTGAATTTAAACTTTCTATTAAGCGCATGGCCTCATCACGAATCGCTTCCATGCTTGACCCTGCAGTTTCAACGCTCCTTTTCACTGTGCTAGATATGTCCATAATGATTACGAAGCGTGCGGCCTCTTCAGTTATTCCCAAAAAGGAAACACTTGATGCCTGCGAACTAAGTGCTCCAAGCGCTCCCATAAGCCCTGACTGACCAAAGAGCGAATCGGCCTCCGTCGCTATGGATTCATTCTCTACAGGCGTAAATTCAACACCTGGAACATCGGGTATTGGGGGCGCATTAGCTAAAAGGCTTTCTGTGCTAAGCGCTGGAATAGTAGACGGTGTAGCTGCTGCATTCTGAAATTCCGAGACAGCCATCTGGTGCTCTAGTTCACGCTGGGGCAGGTAGATTGTTTTGGGCGCGGAAAAAA